>CAIPBN010000108.1 GCA_903863315.1 uncultured Verrucomicrobiota bacterium
AGTGCGAGGCGTCGGCGTCCACGGGTTGTCGTGGACGCTAGATGGTAGTCGTCAGGTTCCGGCGGAACATGGGCGGACGTTAGGAAAGGCGGCGGGATTTGGCAACAAGGGGATTTGGCCGGACCCGACCCGCGCTCAGGCGGGACGCCGCCAGAAGACCAGGCTGGTGCCCCGCACCTGCCGCAGGCCGAGGTGCCGCTCCCGCTCCAGCTCCTCCAACGCGCGGGTGACCCCCTGCCACACCCCGTAGTCATGCCAGATGACGACGCCGTCCGGGGCCACCAACTGGAACGCCATCTCGGTGTCGTGCTTGGCGTAGTCGTAGGCGTGCGAACCGTCCACGAAGACCAGGCCCGCCTTGCCGAAGTGCGCGGACCAGTCGAAGGAGCCCGAGTCGCCGAGCAGTTGCGTGATCTTCGCCGTGCTGTCCTTCCACGGCGGACCGCACCGGCGGTAGCGTTCGCCGGGCACGGGCTTCTCCACAAACTTCCGCTCGCCATGGTCCAGCGAGAACTTCGTGGCGAGCTCCGGCGGAAGATCGAGCGTGAAGACGGAGGTGGCAGGATCGGAGTTGATGGCCAGATTGAGCGTGGTGCGCCCGTCGAAGGTGCCGATCTCGATAATCTCCCGCCCGGCCGGAACGGCGGCGGCGGCCTTGGCCAGCACGGCCAATTCGCTCACGCGCACGTTGCCGTTGGCCTTGGCGGCCTCGACGAGGACGGCGGGCCTGGAAGGGATCAGGCGGTGCCAGGACGCCTCGGGGAGCTGCGTGTCCTGCTGGTGACGGTTGGGTTTGCCGCGCAAGGCCCGGCTGCGGGCCCGCGCCGCGCGCGCGAGGTTGGAGAACGGCAGGTAAATCCCCAGCGCGTAGAGCACACTGCACTTGGCCTTGAGCCGGGCTTGGGCGGAGCTTTCAGACATGCGGGCGGTTCGGGTTCGCGGGATGACGGCGGACTGGCAACAAATCTTGCGCGGGACTCTGCCCCGGAAGGCGTCGCCAATGCAAACCCGCAGCCGGGCAGGCGGGACGCTTGCGACATGGCCGGCCGAGGCTGGCGCTACTTGGCCGCTGCGGGCGCCGTGAACTGGCTGCCGGTGCCGGCGAGGAGAGCGCTGGCTTTGAGCTTAACCGGCTCGGCCTGCGCCTGCTTCTTGGCCGGGAAGCGCTCGCCGCCCATCTCGGTCCAGGCGCTCTGCAACTGCATGTCGATGAACTGGCCGATGTAAATGGCGATGCGCTCGTCCTTGCGGAGGGTGGCCTTGATGGTTTCGGCGGCGGCCTGCACCTCGGCGGCGGTCTTGCCGGCGTCCTTGAGCTTCCGCACCTCGGCGATCAGCGACTTGAAATACAACTGCTGGTTCACCAGCACCTCAGGACCGCCGCTGGGACCGTGCGCGGGGCAGACCTTCAAAGGCTTGAGGGCGATGACCTTGTCCAAGGTCTTGATCCACTCGTGGATGTTGCCGTCGCCGGTGTAGTTGTAAGGGCCGTTCACACAGGCATCGCCGGTGAAGACGATGCGTTCCTTGGGCAGCCAGGCCCAGCCGTCGCCGTGAGTGTGCGCGACGCCGAAGTGCAGCAGCTCGACGCGGTGCGTGCCGTCGTCGAAGGCCATCTTCTGCTCGAACAGCAGGCTGGGCGGGCGCAGCTTGCTGGCGGCGACGTCCTTGCGGCCCTTGGCGGCGTCCTCCCAGCGACCCGGCTTGCCGCCGCCGAAGAGGTTCGTCTCGTATTTCTTCATCTCCGCCAGCACGCCCGCGTGGCCGACGATGGTCGCGCCGGCATCGTGCATGACCTGATTGCCGTAGGCGTGATCGCCGTGATGATGCGTGTCGAAGGCGAACTTGATGGGCTTGTCGGTGAGGGCCTTGATCTTGGGCAGGATGACCTGCGCGCCGGAGGGAAAGTTCGCATCGATGACGAGCACGTAGTCGTTGAAGACGATCCAGCCGTTGTTGCAATGCCCGTGGCGGCCGATGTCGCCCTCGTGGAAGTAAACATCAGTGGCGACCTTCTCGACGACGTTCACCTCGGCGCGGGCAAACGGGGCGGCCAGCAACGTGGCGAGGGCAAGGCATCTGGCAGAGCGGAACAGTGGCTTCATGGCGGCGACTTTTGCAGAACGAACTGGGGCGTCAAACGGGAAGTGGTCGTGCCGGCGGTTTGCAACCGCCGTGTTGCGCGCGGTCAGCTCCGATCCGATTCGTGCTACTGGAGCCCACAGACGGCGGCTGGAAGCCGCCGGCACGGCTCACGGGAACGTCGGCTTGAGATCGCGGATGTTCTCCAGCTTCGCATCCTTACCAGCGGCGGGCGCGTAGAGGATGACCGGCGCGACGATGCCGCCGGTGCCCAGTTCGTTCACAATCTGGTTCGAGACGCAGATAACGATGGTGTTCTTGCCGGGCTTCACCGCCTCGGTGGCGTCCATCTCGAAGGGATAAAACGCCGCGCCGGGGCTGTTGCCGAGGTGCTGGCCGTTCACCCAGACCTTCGCCGCCTCGTCCACCCCGCCGCACCAGAAGAAGATCCGTTTTCCGGCGAACTTCTCCGGCACGTCCACCGTCGTGCGATACCACGCCAAGCCCTTGTAATAGCGCAGGCCCTGATTGCTCCACGAGGAGCTGGACGTCTTGAGCTTCTGCCAGTTGCCGCCGGTGTTCGTCAGCCGCCACAAGCCGATGTCCTCGCCGATCTTCGCGGGATCAATCTGGAACTGCCACTCGTCCGGCGCGGCGGCGACGAGCTGGTTGCCGTCGGTCACGCGCTTGAAGCCCTGCTCCGTCGCGGGCCGGTAGAAGCGCTTCATGTAGCCCACGTAGGTGCTGAAGCGCCCGGCCGAGAGCATCGCCACGGGCTGCATGCCCATCAGCTCCTCCGCCACGGCGTCGAGCTTGACCAGCTCCGCCTTGGCGGTGGGGAAGTCCACGCGCACGCGGGCGTCCATCATCGTGTTGAAGGCGTCGAGCATGTTGAGCGACTGGCCGATGATCTTCACGCGCGCGGCGTAATCGCTGCCAGCGGGCGCGAGCTTCGTGGCCTGCGTGATCAGGCCACGGGCCTTCGTGCGCAAGGCGGGCGGGTAGAAGTGCGGCATGTCCCACGCACAGCCGGTGGCGAAATCGCCATCACGCAGCGCCGCGTCCATGAGCGTGACATACTCGCCCATCGGCCCGGCGGCGGGGCCAAAGAACTTCTCGTAGCAATCCTTCAGCAGCGCGTCCACGTCGGCCTTGTGGTTCCACATGAGCTTGGCCGCGATATACATGGTGGGGAACTTCGGACCGTAGTTCGGGAAAGTCTCGACGCGCCAGCCCTTCACGCCCAATTCGTGGCACGCGGGGATTTCATCACGCAGCCGGTGGATGATGATGAACGGGAAGCCGGGGTCGGCGAGGTTGCTCCAGTAGCCGCGGTCGTAGAGTTCGGGCAGCAGCTTGCCCCACTCCTGATACAGCCAGCGCGCGTAGCTTTTCTCCGGCGCGATGGGATTCGAGAAGCCATGCACACGGTCCAGCGCGATGGGAGCGAGCGCGCCCATGATGCGCACGTCCGGCTTCCAGCGCTTCGGCGGGCGCATGTAAGAGTGGTAGATGTAGAAGGCCAGCTTCGTGTCGGGGAACTCGCCCTCGACACCCTTGAGCACCTGGTTGAAGAACCAGATGTAGCGGTCGGTGACGGACAGCTCGTTCGAGAACGGGTCGAAGTCCCCGCCGTCCAGCGCGCGGCAGCGTTCGCATTCGCAGAAGCCTGCGCCGTCGTTCGGCCCCATGCCGATGACCGGCCCCTTGCCGGCCTTGCGCGCCTGCTTCACGTGGTTGATGGCGAACTCGACAAGCTTGGGGTTCGACACGCAGTGCTGCCGCGTTGTGCGCACGCCTTTCACGAGTGAGAACATTTCGGCGACTTCCTGATTCTCTATCGCCTTCGTGGTCTTGTTCACCGTGACCTTCGGCGCGGGCAGACCATGGCCGCCGGGGAAGGCCACGCCGCCACAGCGCACACGCGCCTGCCAGTCCTTGTCCGGCATCTGGAACCAGCGAGAGGGAAAGGACGGCGACTGTGCGGTCTGCTGCACGCGCACGTCCACGGCGGCGAGCTTGGGAATGACGGTGCCCAGCGGCCCCGGCATGAACCACCGGCAGCCAAGCTGTTCGAGCAGCTCCAGCGCACCGTAAGTCGTCCCCTCCTCCACGCCCGCAATCATCACCGCATCCGCCGCGACGTGCAGCGCGAACGCGCCGCGCACGGCGCTCGCGGGCAAGCCCACGCGCTCGCGAACATTGCGGCCGAGGAAGACGGGAATGTGGCCCGCGGCCTTGCTCTGTTTGATGAAGTCACCGACCTCCTTCACGTCCACCGTGACCATTTCCAGCTTCGCGCCGGACATTTTTTCGAGGTGGTCGGCGAGCTCCTTTGCCGCGAGCTTCTCAGCTTCATCAGGCTGCGGCGGCAAGGCGATCACAGCGGCGGGCTGGCCGTTTTTCACCAGCGTGGCCGCCGGCAGCACAACCACGGACAGCCAAGTGAAAAGCAACGAAAGCGCAAGCGGGAGGTAGGCGCGGGACTTCATGTCCAGCTACAGACGCAACGAGGTGCGGTTCTGCTCACGACAGCCCGTGACAGCAGGCGTTCCGCCCGGCGGAAAAGGGCAATCTTCCCTGATATGCTTTGAACTTCAGCGAGCCTTCGCCCTGCGCAGCGCTCCATCCGGATGGCGGGACGCCGCCCTCTACCTCAGACGAGACGCCTGACGCCACCAGCGCCGGGCTTGAGTTCTCCTCCGTCAAATCGTTCACTCATCCGCATCAGCGCCGCACCGCCAAACTCATCACCTCCCGCCACGCCTGTGGGCCGCGTGGTGCTGGCCAGCTTCATTGGCACCACCATCGAGTGGTATGACTTCTTCCTCTACGGCACGGCGGCGGCGCTGGTGTTCAACAAGCTGTTCTTCCCGAACGTGGACCCGCTGGCAGGCACGATGGCGGCCTTTGCCACCTACGCGGTCGGCTTCTTCGCGCGGCCGCTGGGCGGCGTCATCTTCGGGCACTTCGGCGACAAGCTGGGCCGCAAGTCCGTGCTCGTGACGACGCTCATGTTGATGGGCGTGGCCACGTTCTGCATCGGCCTGCTGCCCACCTACGAGCAGGCCGGCGTGCTCGCCCCGGTGCTGCTCGTGACCCTGCGCTTCGTGCAAGGGCTGGGCGTCGGTGGCGAATGGGGCGGCGCGGTGCTGATGGCGGTGGAGCACGGGCATCGCGGACGACGCGGCTTCTACGCGAGCTGGGTGCAGGCCGGAGTGCCGGTTGGACTGCTGCTGGCCAACGCAGTTTTCTCAGCGTGCTCGTCGATGCCGGAGGAAGACTTCCTCGCGTGGGGCTGGCGCGTGCCGTTCCTGCTGGGGATTTTCCTGCTGGCGGTCGGGATGTTCATCCGGCTGCGCGTGCTGGAAAGCCCGCTGTTCGAGGCGGCCAAGGCCGCCGCGTCCGAACGTGCGCCGCGCCTGCCCGTGCTGGAAGCCATTCGCCTGCATCCGCGCAACGTGCTGGTAGCGATGGGGGCGCGCTTCGCGGAGAACGCGGCCTTCTACGTCTTCACCGTCTTCGTGCTGTCCTACGCGACGACGCGGCTGGGCACGACGAAGGCGGACGTATTGAGCGGCGTGCTGATCGGATCAGCCGTGCAGCTCGTGGCGATTCCGTTGTTTGGCATCTTGTCCGATCGCGTGGGACGGCGGCCGGTGTATCTCGCGGGTGCGGCCGGGCTGGCGTTGTTTGCGTTCCCATTCTTCTGGCTGGTGGACACGCGCGCGACCGCAGGTCTCTGGGCAGCCATCACGCTGGGGCTCGTGGTCCACTCCGCGATGTATGGACCGCAAGCGGCATTCTTCTCCGAGCTGTTCAGCACGCGGGTGCGGTGCAGCGGCGTATCGCTGGGCTACCAGCTCGCCTCGCCGCTCGCGGGCGGACTGGCCCCGCTCATCGCCACCGCCCTGCTCAAGTGGGCGGATGGCAACCCCTGGCCCGTGGCGCTCTACCTCATCGCCATGTCCGCAATCACGCTGGTGTCCGTGTGGTGCGCGCAGGAAACACACCGGACGGAATTGACGGAGGACGGAATGTCCGCCCAGCGCGGACCTTGACGGATGACAAACGCCTGAGCAGACGCAGCTCAACCGTGCCAGCCGCCGTTGACCTCGATGGTCTGACCGCTGACGTAGCTGGCCAGCGGCGAGCAGAGGAAGAGCGCGACGTCAGCAACCTCCTGCGGTTCACCCAGACGAGCGAGCGGGATTTGCCGGAGCATCTCCGCTCGCGCGGCGTCCGGAATCGTCGTCGCCATGGTGGTGTTAATCACACCGGGGGCAATGGCATTGGCGCGGATGCCGCGGCGGGCACACTCGCGGGCGAGCACTCTCATCATGGCCTGCACCCCAGCCTTGGCCGCCGAGTAGTTGGCCTGGCCATAGAATCCGAGAATCGCGGAAATGCTGCCCAAGCTCACGATGGCCCCGCCGTCACGCATCACTTCGAGGCCGAACTTGCAGCAGTGGAAGACTCCCGTGAGGTTCACGTCGAGCACCGCCTGCCATTCGTCCAGCGACATCTTGGCCAGGGTGCGATCACGGAGGATGGCGGCGTTGTTGACGAGGAAGTCCAGCCCGCCGTGCCGCTCGCGCACCGCCTGCATCATCGCCCGCACGGCATCGGCATCCGCGACATCCGCCGCCAAGGCCGCAGCACTGCCGGCCCGCACCACGTTCAGCTCGGCGGCCAGACGATCCGCGTCCACACGGGTGGTGCCCACATCGGGATGGTTGAGCAGCACCGTTGCGCCCGCAGCGTGAAAGGTGCGCGCGATCTGGGCACCGATGCCCTGCGAGGCGCCGGTGATCAGCGCGATCCTGCCAGCGAGGTCAATGGAAATGGCCATGCGGTCCGGAAATGAAAGCGAGGGAACCCCAAAACGCGAGCGGGAAATACTCGACGTTCCGGCTATGTGCGGCTATCTGTCTCAGTAGTTCCAGTTCTCGTGGAAGTAAAAGCGGGCGAGACTGGGACAGGAAACCCAACATGGCGCGAATACTCATTGCTGATGATCAGGAGGACTTCGGCCTCATGCTCCAGCGCGCCTTGACCGGGGCCGGCCATGAGACACGGCAGGTGCGGGACGGCACCGAGGCACTTAACGCCCTCAAGGCAGCACCAGTGGAGGTGGCCATCGTGGATCTCTACATGCCGGGCAAAGACGGGATTGAAACCATCCAGGAAATCCGCCGGCTTTTTCCCAGCATCAAAATCATCGCCATCTCCGGCAGCGTGCCCAAGACCAGCAGCACCATTCTGGTCATGGCGCAAAAGTTGGGTGCTCACCTGGCTTTGTCCAAGCCGTTCAGCATGCAACAAATCCTGGATGCGGTGGACAGCCTGTTGCCCAAACCATCCGCCTGACGCGCGGCTACACGCGCTGCCACGCCCCCACGCCCCGCGCCTCAGCCACCGATGCAGCTCATGGTGCGCTCGGGCTGCTGAAAGCCCGGTTCGCCAATATGGTGCCGGGCTTCCTTCCCCAAGACAATTTCCCGCAGTCTCGCGGCCAGCCCGGCGTCATCCGCCTGGCCCCGGAGCAACGGTTTCAAGTCGTGCTCATGCAGGCTGAAGAGGCAGGTGCGAATCTTGCCATCGGCCGTGAGCCGGAGCCGGTTGCAATGGCCGCAGAACGGCTCGGTGACCGGGGCAATGATGCCCAGCTCGCCGCGCCCGTCGGCGAAAGTCCAGCGTTTCGCCGTCTCGGACTTGTTCTCGGAAACCACGGGACACAGATCAAAGCTGGCCTGCAAGCGGGCCAGAATCTCCCGGCCGGGCACCACGAGGTCACGCAGCCAGGCGCGGCCGGAATCCAAGGGCATGAACTCGATGAAACGGAAACTCACGTCCTGCTCGCGCGCGAAACCGGCGAGGCGCTCCAGCTCGTGGTCGTTCAAGCCGCGGATGACCACGGCATTGACCTTCACGGGCGCGAAACCATGCGCCTTCGCCTGCGTGATGCCGGCCAGCACGGCACGCAATCCGTCGCGGCCGGTGATGCGCTTGAAGTTGTCGGGGTCCAGTGAATCGAGGCTGAAGCTGACGCGCTTGAGCCCGGCGGCCCGCAAGGCAACGGCCTGCGACGCGAACTGCGAGCCGTTGGTGGTCATTGCCAAATCCCGGATGCCCGCGATCGGAGCCAGCCGCGCCACCAGTTCTGGCACGTCGCGGCGCAGCAGCGGCTCACCGCCGGTGATGCGGACCTTCTCGATGCCCAGCCCGACTGCGACCCGCACGACGCGCTCGATTTCCTCGTAGCTAAGCAGGGCCGACTTGGGCTTCCACTCGCGGACAATCGGCGTGAGCGTGGGCTTCGGGTTTTTGAGGGCGTCGAACTTGCCGCGGTAGAAATTGGCGGCCTCCTCCGTCTCCGGCAGGCAATACATGCAGCGAAAATTGCAGCGGTCCGTGATGCTGACGCGGAGGTCGCGCATCGTGCGGCCGAAGGAGTCGTTCATGGTCGTCGCGCTGCTCATGGCTGGAACCCGAATGCCGAAATCGGACTAGCGCCGCGCTCTCCCGACGCAGTTCGGACCGCACCGGCGATTGCCCCTGCGGGGTTCGGGTTCGACGTGTCGCGCCTGCCCGCTGCCGGCCGCCGGAATGGGCACGCGGGCACGGGCTACTTCTTCGGCGCGGGCGCGGCCGGGAATTCAGGCCCGACGGTCACGCTCTTCTCGACGCCCTTGTCCGCCGGCTTGGTGGCCGGGGCCGGGGGGCGGATGGTGACCGTGCCATCGCGGTGCACCTCGACATTCAACTGGCTGCCGCGGGTGCTGGTGGGCTTGACCGAGGGCAGCGGGCGGAGGCCGTCGTTGAGCAACTGTCCGCCCTTGCGCTCATCCATGAAGCTGCCCTGGCGCATCCATTCCACGCGGCGGGCGATGGCCTGATCGCTCTTGATGGTGGAGATCTGCTCCCGCAGGTAGGCGAGGTCGTTCATCTTGCGCTCCATCTCGGTGCGCTCGGTCTGCATGCGCTGAAGTTCCTTGGTGAGGAAGGTCTTGTCGTTGTTGGCCACCTGAAGCTCGCCTTCGAGCAGGTTGATGCGGGCGTTGAGGGTGCTGACGTTGGACTGGAGTTTCGCAATGTCCGAGTTAAGCCCGACGATCTTCGCGTTGAGCTCGTCCCGGGTGGTCTGCAAGTCCTTGATGCTGGCATCGCGCTTGGCAATCTCCTCGGTCTTGGATTTTTCCAGCGCGGCCAGGCGAGTGGCGGCGGTCCTGGCGTCGGCCTCCGCCTTGGCCTGCGTGGTCTTGAGTTTCTCCTCGGTCTGCTTGATGACCGCCTCGGCAGCCTTGGTTTCGGCCCGCGACACCACCACTTCCGCCTGGGCCTTCTTCGCGGCGGCCTCGGCCGACTGGGCGGCGGCGGCAGCCCGCTCAGCGGCGGACTGGGCGGCCTTGGCCTCGGCCTGGGTCTTGGTGAGCACGTCCTTGGTCTGCGTCAATTCAGCCGTCGTGGCCTGCACCTTGGCGGCGAGGTTCTTCGCCTCCTCGGTCTTGACCGCCAGGTTGGTGGTGATGATCGCGTTGGTCTGGAGGAGGGATTCGTTCACCTTCTTCTGGTCGGTGAGCTTGCCCTCGGTGTCCTTCAAGTTCGTGTCGAGCTTGGTGATTTGGGCGGCGTCATTCCGCTTCTGCTCTTCCGCGGCGTTGTGCCGCATGAGGAGGCCAATCCCCAGCAACACGCTCAACGCGATCAACACCATAACTGCCGTCTTGTTACTCATACGCCAGAAAACATGGGGAGCAGTGCGGGCTTTGGCAAGCTTCCAACGGCCGTGGCTTCAAGCCTGGCAAACGCGCCCGCCGGAAGCCCCGGCCAAGGCGCAAATCACCGTGCAGTCAGGCGACGGATGTGGCCTACTGGAAGGGCGATGAGCTGCGCCTGCGCCGAGAGCTGTGAGCCAAACGAACCCGCACCCCATCCCGGGGTGATGGAGTTCACCGTGCGCGGACTGAACTGCCAGAACTGCGTGCGCAAGGCCACGGAGGCCCTGCAAAAGGTGCCCGGCGTGACCGGCGTGGTGGTCACCTTGGAAACGGCCCGGGCCACGGTGCAGTTCCAACCAGCAGCCCCGGTTTCCTCCGCTGTCATCGTGAGCGCCTTGGGGGCGGCGGGCTATCCAGCGGAACCCGTCAGTTCCACCCGGCGGGCTGCCCCTGCCTCCGCGTGGTCGCCGCTGGCCGGGTGGCAGTTCAACGTGGTCTTCGGCGGTGTGATCACCGCCCTGCTCATGCTGGGCGAATGGGGCTTTGCGTTGGGCGGAGAACGTTGGTTTCAGTGGACGGCCTTCGCCCTCAGCCTCCCGGTGCAGGTGGTGTGCGGTGCACG
>CAIPBN010000109.1 GCA_903863315.1 uncultured Verrucomicrobiota bacterium
ACTGGACCTGGCCCGCACTTGTCCGGGCCGGCCGGATGGCTCCGTCACGGAACGCACCGCCCATGCGCTGAGCGAATTGATCCGGTCGGCGGATGCCTACATCGACCTGCACACCGGCGGCACGGAACTCGCCGTCTTCCCGATGACCGGCTACGTGATGCATCAAGAACCAGAAATTCTGGCCACCCAGCGGCGCATGGCGCGAGCGTTCAACCTGCCCGTCATCTGGGGCACCTCGCCGGAACTGGAAGGCCGGTCGCTCTCGGTAGCGCGGGATGCGGGAGTGCCGGCCATTTACGCCGAACACCACGGCGCGGCGGCTTGCCGCGCGGAGGGCGTGGAGGCTTACGTAGCCGGGTGCTGGAATGTGATGGCTGAACTGGGTTTGCTCGCGCGCCCGCAACCGGCCAGCGCCGTGCGGCATTGTGTGGAGGACACCCGCCCGCAATCAGGTCACATGCAGGTCTGCAACCCCTCGCCCATCACCGGCTGTTTCACGCCGGCGGTGGCGCTCGGCGATGCGGTGCGCGAGGGCGACTTGCTCGGCATCGTGACGGACGTTCTCGGGACCGACCACCGGGAGATCCGCGCGCAACAGTCCGGGCTGGTGCTGGTCCTCCGCACGTTTCCACGGGTCCGCGCCGGCGAGACCGTGGGCGTGATTCTGGAGACACCGAAAGCCTCATGAACACAGGCATCTGGCAATGGGCTGAATCATTGGCTCCCGTGCCGGCCGGACATCGGCTGAGCTTGGGCGAAGGCAACACGCCGCTCGTGCGCTCGCGGAGCATTGGCCCGAAGGCCGGGTTGACGCGGTTGTTCTTCAAGTTGGAATCCACCAACCCCACCGGCTCCTACAAGGATCGGTTTGCCGCCGCCGCGATCTCGCACATGCGCGCCGAGGGCAAGACGGAATGCCTGGCCACTTCCAGCGGCAACACGGGCGCGGCGCTGGCCGCCTACTGCGCCGCCGCCGGCCTGCGCTGCCGCATCGCCGTCGTGGAAACCGCGCCAGCCGGCAAGCTGCGGCAGATGCTGGCTTACGGAGCGGAGATCTTGCGCGTGCGCGGCTTCGGTCTCGACCCGGACGTGACCCGGCAGACCTTCACGACGCTGCAACAACTGGGCACCGCGCCACACCGCGCTTTGCAAATCAGCGCCTACGCCTTCAGCCCCGCCGGGATGAGCGGCGTGGAATCACTGGGCTGGGAACTGGCGACGCCGGGTGCAGGCTCCTTCGATCATGTCTTCTGTCCCGCTGGCGGCGGTGGCTTATGCCTGGCGGTGGCGCGCGGACTGGCGGGAGCGGTTCGCCATGGAAACATCGTGCGCAGTCCGGCGGTGCATTGTGTCCAGCCGGAGGGCAATGCCACCATCGCCGCCCCGTTGCGTTCCGGAGCCACCGTCGGTCAGGCGGTGAACTGCACCTCGCGCATCAGCGGCTTGCAGGTGCCCAACGTGCTGGATGGCAACGCGGTGATCCATGCCTGTCGCGCCAGCGGCGGGACCGGCCAGTTGGTCCGCGACGAGGTGGTCTGGGAGCTGCAAGCAAGACTCTCTTTGGAGGAGGGACTGTTCGTCGAACCCGCCAGCGCCGTGGCGCTCGCCGGAGCGCTGCAAGCGGCGGCGAACGGCGAGATTCAGCCGGACACCTCGATCGTCTGCCTGCTGACCGGCTCGGGTTTCAAAGACGAGGCATCGTTGGGCCGCTGGGTGCGGGAAGACGCGTGTCCCTGCGTGGAACCGGAGGAGTTGACGCGCCTGTGATGCCGCCGGCAAATGATGCAGACGCCCGCCCTTCGACATCTTAACCTGCCCACGCTTGCCCGGCTGAACGCATGAACCACCGTCATCGAATCCTGATCCTTGGCACCGGCTCCATCGGCGAACGCCATCTGCGCTGCTTCCTTGCCACCGGGCGGGCCGAACTGGCCTTCTGCGAACCGGTGGACCGTCGCCGCGAAGAAGTGGCGGGCCGCTACGCCGCCCGGGCTTTTGCCACCCTCGACGCCGCGCTGGCCGCCGCGAGCTTCGATGCCGCTGTCATCGCCACCCCGGCCCCCACTCATATCCCGCTGGCCCTGCAACTGACCGCGCGCGGACTGCATCTGCTGATCGAGAAGCCGTTGAGCCTTTCGCTGGACGGGGTGGAGGAGCTTGCCGCCTTGGTGGCGGCCCGCCAGATCAAAACCTCGGTCGGCTACATGTGGCGGACGAATCCCGCGTTGCAGGCGATGAAGAGTGCGTTGGACAGCGGGCGCTTCGGTGCTCCGGTGCAGATCGTGATCACCACCGGGCAGGCCTTTGCCTTCTACCGCCCCGCTTACCGCGACATTTATTACGCGAAGCACGAGCTGGGCGGCGGCGCGATTCAGGACGCGTTGACGCATCACTTGAACGCCGCCGAATGGCTGGTGGGGCCTATCACCCGCGTGGCGGCGGATGCGGACCACTGCGTGCTGCCGGGCGTGGAGGTGGAGGACACCGTCCATGTGATCACGCGCCACGGCCCGGTCATGGGCTCGGTCAGCCTCAACCAGCACCAGCCGCCCAACGAGTATTTCATCACCGTCGTCTGCCAGCGCGGGGCCGTCCGCTACAACCTGACCAAGCAGGCCTGGTTCTCCGCGGAGGAACCCGGCGGCAACTGGAAATTGGAAGCCGCCTTCACCCTCGACCGCGACGGCTATTACATCCGTCAGGCCGAGGCGTTCCTCGATTACCTGGAAGGCAAGGCTACCGCCCCGTGCTCCTTGTCCGCTGGCATCCAGACGCTCCGCGCCAACCTCGCAGTGCAGGCCGCCGTCCGCAGCCGCCGCTGGGAGGAGGTCGCCTGAGTCCCTCGCCTGCTCAACCATCCGTCACATGACCGAGCCCACGATTCCCCAGCTCTTCGATCTGACCGGCAAAGTCGTCCTGCTCACCGGCGCAGCCGGCCACCTGGGCAGTGCCTTCGCCCGTGCCCTGGCGGAGGCAGGCGCGCAAGTGATCGCCGCCAGCCGGGATCGGGATCGTGCCCGTAGTTTCGCCGCCAGTCTGCCGGCCGTGGCCGCTGGACCACACGGCGGTGTGGCGCTCGATCATCTGGATGAAACCTCGCTCAACACCGGCTTCGCCGCCGCCGTGCAACACGCCGGCAAGGTGGACATCCTGGTCAACAACGGCCATGACGCCGATGGCCACGACCTCACGAATGTCACCGCCGAGCAGTTCAACCGGCAGCTTGCCAACGCGACCGGCTATTTCCTGCTGGCGCGGAAATTTCACGACCACGTGACCAGCCGCGCAGGCCGGGGCAGCATCGTCCTGATTGGCTCCATGTATGGGCTGGTCGGCTCGTATCCCGACGCCTACGAGGGCGTTTGCGCGGCGAGTCCCGTCCACTACCACACGCTCAAGGGCGGCCTCGTGCAGATGACGCGGCACCTCGCGGTGTATTGGGCAAAGGACGGAATTCGGGTGAACCTCCTCAGTCCCGGACCGTTCCCGAGCGCCAAGGCCCCTGCCGAAATGGTCCGGCGATTGGAAGCCAAGTCCCCTATGCACCGGATGGGCCAGCCCCACGAACTCAAGGGCGCTTTGGTCTTCCTCGCCAGCGACGCCAGCAGCTACGTCACGGGGCAAAACCTCGTGGTGGACGGCGGCTGGACAACTTGGTGAGCCGCGCGCTCGAAGAGCCGGCTACCGTTCAATCCGCAGGATGCGGTTGTTGTAACTGTCAGTGATGTAGAGCGTGCCGTCGCGGTGGACGGTGACGCCGTGCGGACGCGCGAGTTCGCATTCCAAAGGCGAACCGCCCAGCGCTCCCTTGCCCTGCTTGCCCGTGCCGGCCACGCGCGTGAGTTTGCCGTCCTTCGGCGTGAACTTGCGGATCAGATGGCTCTCGGCATCGGCGATGATGACGTTGTCGTCGAGGTCCACGCACAAATGCTTCGGGCCGTTCATGGTGGCTTCGAGCGCGGGACCGCCATCGCCGGTGCCGCCTTTCTTGCCGCTGGCGTTGACGACGGTCTTGATCTTTCCGTCCGGGGACACGACGCGCAAGGCGTTGCCACCCCGTTCCAAGATGTAAACGTTGCCCTTGCGATCGGGCGCCACCGCGCGCGGATCGGACAAGGGAGCCTCCGTAGCCACCGCACCGTCCTCGGGCCGGCCTTTCTTGCCGTTGCCCGCGACGACGCGGAGCTTGCTGGTGGTGAGATCCAGCTCGTGAATCCGCGTGAGGTCGGCGATGAAGAGCTTCTTGCCGGTGAAGTCGAGCGTGATGCAGTAAGGCCCGCTGCCGCGCGCCTTCTCGGCAGGGACATTGTAACCCGCGACGCTGGTCACCGTGCCAGATTGCACGTCCACCTTGCGCACCCGGCCGGCCCAGGTGTCACCGATCAGGATGTTGCCATCGGGCAGCACGGCGAGGTTGTGCGGGCCATTGAACTCCGCCTGCAACGCCGGTCCGCCGTCTCCGGACGCACCGGCCTTGCCCGTGCCGGCGACATGCGTGAGCACGCCCTTGGCATCCACCTTCAGCAGGCGGTTGCCCGAGACCATCTCGATGATGAAGAGATTGCCCGCGCGATCAAAATCCACGCCGAACGGCTCCTTCAGCCTGGCCTGCAAGGCGGGGATTCCGTTGCCCTCCGTGCTCCCGCCGGCGACGAGGACAATCTTCTCGGCGTGGAGGGGCAGCGCGAAGGCGAAGGCGGTTAACAGCAATGGCAGCAACAGTTTCATGCGCGCAAGTGTTACTGGCCGACCCCGCATCGGCGAGGGGAAAGTCGCCCTTCGGAGGCCGCTGGCGGGAGGGCGAAACGGGCTTCAGCGCGTCCGGAAATTTCCATTGCGCGCGCGCGCCGGTTGCGCCCAAACTGCATCCAGTTAGATAAGGCGTTGCCCTACCGCCCCGCTCGCCACGGAGAATCCTATGAAGCCGGACAAGAAATCGACCCGTCGTGTCCTTAAGACGCCCACCAACACTTCCAAGCCCGTTTCCGTCGCTCCGGTGACGACTCCGGTCGGCAAGCCCAAGCGCGTCGCCAAAACCGCCGTCCAGGCTCAGCCCGCCGCAGCGCCGAAGCCGGCGGCGGCCAGCAAATCCAAGCGCACGCCCCGCGTCGCCACCGAGGCCCAGCCGCAAGGCGCCTCCCAACCCGAGCTGGCGACCAAATCCAAACGCCCCGTCCGCACCGCCCGGCCCACCGCCGCCCCGGGCATGAAATCGCGGCGTGTCACGCGATCCACCCGCCAGCCGAAATTGGAAATACCTCCCATCCTGCTGGCGGGAGACGCCCCGCCCCGGCCGGCCGTCAGCGGACCGGGCCAGCGGTATGCCCTCGGACCCACCGTGCCCGCGCCCGCGAGCGGCGTGGAAACCAGTGATGAACTGCCGGAGTCCTACGGCACGGCCAAGCTCTGGCTCGCGGCGCGCGACCCGCACTGGCTCTACGCATATTGGGATTTGAGCAGCGAACAACTGCGCCACTACAACCAGGCTTCAGATGACGGCCACCTCATTGTGCGCGTGTTCGAGAAGGAGTTTGTCGACGAGCCATTGCTCACCCAGCACGTTCATCCCGAATCCCGCAACTGGTTTGTGCATGTGCCGCGCGCCGGCACGAAGTATGTCGCCCAGCTCGGCTTTTTTGACCGCCAGGAGCGGTGGCAGACCATCGCGCTCTCCCCGGCCACCGTCACGCCGCCCGACAGCCTTTCCGAGGACACCAGCGCTGACTTCGCCACGCTGCCGTCGGAAGTGCCCTTCGAACAACTCGTCGAGATGGTCAAGACCGTCATCAGCCACAACGTCCCGCTCATGGAGGCGCTCGCCCAACTGCGCGCCGAGGGACATGAAAACCTGCCCACGGCCGACACCTTCGCCCCGCCGCCCTCGGCGCTGAGCGCACGGGGCCGGTCATCGAAAGCTGCTGCCCCGTCCGCCCTGCCTGCGGAGATCGCCGGGCCCGTCCCCACTCCGACCTGGACACCGTCTCAAGCCAAGGCCCTGGCCGAAGTCATCACCATGGACGAGGTGCGCCGCGTGTGGATTGGTTCGATGGAAATCACCGAACTGGTGCGCCGGTCCTTGATGAAGGAGCTGTCCGATCAAACCGCCGCCCAACTCGCCGCCGGTCAGGGCGCGCTCGGCCTCGGTTCGCCCAGCAGCCCCTTCGGCGCGTTGAGCAGCCTGGGGGCAGCGCCCGGCGCGGCAGCCGGTGGCAAGTCCGGCTTCTGGTTCAACATCAACGCCGAGCTCATCATCTACGGGGCCACCGAACCGGATGCCACCGTGACCATCGGTGGCCGGAAGATTCGCCTGCGCCCTGACGGCAGCTTCAGCTATCGCTTCGCCCTGCCGGATGGAAAATACGATCTCCCCGCCGTCGCCGTCTCCGCTGCGGGCGATGACCAGCGCAGCGCCGAACTGCACTTCCAACGCCGGACACTTTACTCCGGCGATGTCGGCACCCACCCGCAGGATGCCAGCCTGCGCCCGCCGAAGCCCGAGCACGTGGCGTAGCACCCTTGCCGCCTTCGGCAGCACCTCGCTGACTCCAAGAAGCTATGCGTCGCGGACATTGGCTGTTCCTCCTCGCAATGCTGGTGGCGGGCGGCTGGTTCTGGCTGCGTTCCGGCACGCGCGCGGACTACGCAAACTTTCCCCCCGCAGCGCGCGGTGATTGGGTGGCCTTTGGCGACAGCCTCACCGAAGGCATCGGGGCCAGCGAAGGCCAGGACTACCCGACACGACTGGGCCAGCGCCTCGGCTTGAAAATCCGCAACCTCGGTGTCTCCGGCAACACCACGGCTGACGGTCTGGCACGCCTTGAACAGGCCCTGCAACCCGCCCCCCGTGTGGTGCTGCTCTGCCTGGGCGGCAACGACGGCCTGCGCAGCGTGCCGGCAGAACAGACCTTCGCCAACCTCGCCGCGATGATTGACCGCTGTCACCAGACCGGCGCGTTCGTGGTGTTGCTGGGCGTGCGCAGCGTTGGCCTCACGGACAAGAACGCGAAGCGATTTGAACAGCTTGCCAAGACAAAGCGCGTGCTGCTGGTGCCCAACATCCTGGACGGCATCCTCTTCGACCCCCGCCTCATGACAGACCAGATACACCCCAACGACCAAGGCTACGGCAGGATCGTGGAGCGACTGGAGGCCGTGCTGCTGCCGTTGCTGCCGAAATTGTAGAGAGCATCGGATAGCCAAAAAATGTTACTGGCAGTGCCTTTGTCCATGCGGCATAAAAGAAGTGAAAGCAGCCAAGCCATGCCATGAAAACTTCACGATTCATTGCCTTCGTCCTCTGCATCACCCTACTACAGCAAATCAGCCTTGAGACCAAGGCCGCCGACCTGAAGCTTTCCAAAGAGCTCTTAGACAAATCGAGGCTCGCACTCGACCAAAGCGATCTAACTCAGGCGTTGGAATCCGCAAATAAAGCCATCGAGG
>CAIPBN010000110.1 GCA_903863315.1 uncultured Verrucomicrobiota bacterium
TAGCTTCCGGGTGTGACCGAACCCGCCATCTCCTCGACTTCGCTTGCCACGAGGCGCGAGGCCCTGCTGGCGCGGTTGGGCGGTTTCCGGCATTCGCAGGAACGATTGCAGTGGCTCGTGGAGCAGGCGCGGCAGCGTCCGGCGCTCGCCGCCGGGTTGAAGACGGAGGCTCACCGGGTGCCCGGGTGTCTGGCCAGTCTTTGGCTCGTGGCAGAAATGCGCGGCGGGCGCTGCCACTTCCAGTGCGATTCCGACTCCCAAATCGTCCGGGCGATCGCCGGATTGCTCTGCGATTATTACAGCGATGCGGCCCCCGTGGAGATACTCGCGCAACCGCCGGACTTTCTGGAGCAGGTCGGCATCAACCAGCACCTCACAGCGAACCGGCGCAACGTGCTCTCGCGCGTGTGGGAGCGGATACGCGCGTTTGCGGAGAAGCCCAAGGAGCTGGAACAAGATTAGGATTACGAGCCGGAGCCGACGAGTCGGAGCGCGACCAACTCGTGCTCGTAATCCTGATCCCAATCCTGCTCCATCAAGCCGATGACCTTCCACGACGCCCACAACCACCTGCAAGACGACCGCTTCGCCGGACGGCAGGCCGAACTCGTCGCGGCGAGTCACGCGGCTGGCGTTGCGCGCATGGTGGTGAACGGCTCTTGCGAAGCGGACTGGCCGCAAGTTGCGGCGCTGGCGCGCGAGTTTCCGGCGCTCGTCGTGCCGAGTTTTGGTTATCACCCGTGGTATGTCGGCGAGCGCACGACCCGTTGGCGGGAGACGCTGGCGGAGTTGCTCGGCCGGACGCCCGGCGCGGTCGTTGGGGAAATCGGCCTTGATCGCTGGAAGCCAGGACTGCCCTACGACGGACAGGAGGAAGTCTTCCTCGCGCAACTGCGGCTGGCCGCGGATCGCAACCTGGCCGCGAGCATCCATTGTTTGCAAACGTGGGGCCGGCTGTGGGAGTTGTTGCGCATCACGCCCCGGCCGGCGCGTGGTTTCCTGCTGCACAGCTACGGCGGCCCAGCGGAGATGGTTGCCCCGCTGACGAAGCTCGGCGCGCACTTCAGCTTTCCCGGCTACTTCATGCACGAGCGGAAGGCGCGCCAGCGCGAGACGTTCAAGCTCGTGCCTGCCGACCGGCTGCTGATCGAGACGGATGCGCCGGATCAGTTGCTGCCAGACGCGATGAATGCCAATCCGCTGACTGACCCCGGCAACGGCAAGCCGCTGAATCACCCGGCGAACCTCCCGGCGGTCTATCAGTTCGTTGCGGATTTACGTGGCGTGCCACTGGCCACATTGGCGGCTCAGGTCGAGGAGAACTTTCAGCGGCTGTTCGCGCCGCGCAGTGCGGTTGACACGGCTGCTGGCACCCTGACAATCCGCCCATGAACAACGAAATCATTTGCCCCCGCAGCGCCCGTGAAGTGATGGCCGGCTGGTCCTATCTGCCCCGTTTCGTGGACAAGATCCGCCTGCACCTCGCCGGTCGTCTGCACACGGACTATCAAGAAAACTTCGCCCACAAGGGTTTTGATGCGAAATGGCTCGTTGCCGCCGGCCTCACCGCCGAGCAGTTCATCGCCGTGGTGCGTGACACCATCACCGACGGTCAAGTTTGTGACTGGGTGGCCAAGAACGTGAAGAAGTCCGCCGAGGAAAAGGCCGCCTTCAACCAAGCCGTCCTGGACTATGGCCGTGGCGATGACCCCGCGCTGAAGGCGCGGCTCCAGATGCGCAAGGAGCAGTCCGGTCTCGGCCACCGGGACGATCTTCAGTGCTTCGTGGACTACATCGACGCGGACGAGAAACGGATTTGAACCGCGTGCCGGTGACTGTCCCAAGAGCGCGGCTGTGTGGCGCCTGCGAATCCGGTTTCACATAGGGTTCTCCATCGCGGCGAGTCCCAGCTTCCGGCAGAGGGCGCATCCGCGCACTGCCTCCGGTCTTCGACCCGCCGGGCAAGCGAGGACGCTTGCGGCACGGCCGGCCGGAGGCCGGCGCTACGTAGCGCCCGCGTCTCGCGGGCCGTATCGCCGCTGTCCCCGCCAGCTCGGCTTCGAGGGCAGCAAGCTACAGGTGCATTGGAATCCGCTTGCCGCCGATGCGGCTGGCTGCTGTTCTCCTGCACAGCACGCACCACCATGAAAACCTTGCTCCCCATCACTGCCCTTGCCCTGTCCCTTTTCCTGCCCGCCGGCCTTGCCCACGCGGGCGATGCGAAGGAGGAGTTGAAGGAACTCGTCACCAGCATCCAGACCAAGCTCAAGGCCGGCAAGAACACCGAGAAGGATCTCGCCGAAAACTTCGCCCAGTTCGACAAGCTCCTCGCCGCGCACAAGGGCGAGAAGACCGACGACGTCGCGCAAATCCTGCTGATGAAGGCGATGCTCTACATCCAGGTGCTCGACGACGAGGCCAAGGGCCTGCCGCTGCTCACCCAGCTCAAGAAGGACTTCCCCGACACCAAGCCGGCGCTCGCGGTGGACAAAATTCTGGAGAGCTTCGAGAAGCAGCGCGCCTCCAAGGAAGTCCAGCGCAAGCTCGCCGTGGGCGCGAAGTTTCCTGACTTCGACGAGAAGGATCTCGCGGGCAAGCCGCTCTCCATCGCGCGCTTCAAGGGCAAGGTCGTGCTTGTGGACTTCTGGGCGACGTGGTGCGGCCCCTGCATCGGCGAGCTGCCCAACGTGCTCAAGGCCTACGAGAAATATCACGGCAAGGGCTTCGAGATCGTCGGCATCAGTCTTGATTCGGACCGGGCCAAACTCGACAAGTTCATCGCCGAACGGAAGATGACCTGGCCGCAGTATTTCGATGGCCAGGGCTGGCAGACCAAGCTCGCTGGCGTCTATGGCGTGAACTCCATCCCCGCCACCTACCTGCTCGACGGCGAGGGCAAAATCATCGCCAAGAACCTGCGCGGGGAGGCTCTGGAAGAGGCGGTGGCGAAGGCGCTCAAGAAGTAGTCTGGTCGTCCGAAATCTTTCTGGCACTTCCCCGCGCCGCTGTTTAACTCTCCCGCCGCATGACTAAAACCATCATCAAACCCGCCAAGGGCGCGCCTGCCGTTGGTCCCTACAACCACGCCGTCCGCGTTGGCGACCTCCTGTTCTGCGCCGGGCAGATTCCCATTGATCCGGCCACCGGCCAACTCGTCCCCGGCGACATCAAGGACCAGACCCGCCGCGTGCTGGAAAACGTGAAGTGCATCCTCGACGATCAGGGGCTGACCTTTGCCAACGTCGTGAAGAGCACCGTCTTCCTCACGAACCTCGCGGACTTCGCCGGCATGAACGAGATCTACAGCCAGTATTTCACCAGCGATTTCCCGGCTCGCTCCACCATCCAAGTCGCCGCCCTCCCGCGCGCGGCCAGCGTGGAGATCGAAGTCATCGCCCACTTCTGAACCGCGTTTCAACCACGGATGCACACAGATGGGCACGGATGAAACCGCTGCTCCGTGAATCCTCGGCAATCTGGCGCGGATTCCCTCCAAGACTGTGACAAGCAGGCTTTCAGCTCTGAATCCGTGTGAATCTGTGTCCATCCGTGGTTAGCCTCCCGCCATGAAACCCAAGAGGTCCTGGCGCGAGAAGCTCGCCGACAGCAAGGATCTTCCCAAGATCATCGAGGTCACCGGGAAGCTCACGCAGCGCTGGGGTGAGGGCACGTTCGTGGTGCCGGCGCCCTTGGAGGTGGACGCACTGATGAAGCGGGTGCCCAAGGGCCGGCTCGTCACCGTCAACGAACTGCGCGCCGCCCTCGCCGCGCGGCATGGGTCCAACTCCGCGTGCCCGCTCACCACGGGCATTTTCTCGTGGATTGCCGCGCACGCCGCCGCTGAAGCCGAGGCCAGTGGGGCGAAGCGTGTCACGCCTTACTGGCGCACGCTCAAGACCGGCGGTGAGGTGAACCCCAAGTATCCCGGCGGCCTCGCCGGTGTTTGCGCGCGGCTCACGGCCGAAGGACACGAGGTCCGGTTGAAGGGCAAGCGCTGCTTCGTCGTGGACTACGAGCGCAAGCTGGTCAGCAAGCTGGCCTGAACGCATCCTTAGCCCATGGAACCGCTGCTTTACGTGTTGCTGGGAGTGGTGCTGGGAGTGGTGCTGGGCGGCGTCATCGGCTGGCTGCTGGGCGCACGCTTCCGTAGCGATCGCAATGACACTCCCTTGGCAGCGACCAATTTGCTGGAGGCCGAACTGCGCCAGCAGCTCTCGCAACGCGATGGCGAACTGACCCGCACCCGGGGCCAACTCGCCGAGGCCAGCGCCGGACTGGCCGCCTCCGCAGCCCGCCTCCAGTCCGCCGAAAAGCAGGTCGAGGAGGTCCGCCTGGGGTTGCAACAGCGCGAGGCGGATCTGGGCGACGCCAGCACGAAGCTGACGCAGACCGGCCACCAGCTTGCCAGCACGCAGGCCCAGCTTCAGGCCGCGCAGCATCTGCTCGCCGAGCAGCGCGAGCTGCACACCCGGCAGTTGCAGGATGCCAAGGCGGCGCAGGACAAGGCGCTCGCCGATTTGCGCGATGCCTTCAAGGCCCTCAGCGCTGACGCGCTCAAGCAGACGCAGCCGGAATTTCTCCGGCTGGCCAACGAGACCCTTGGCAAGTTCGCCGAGACGGCCAAGGGTGACCTGGCGCAGCGGCAGGCGGCCATTGCCACCTTGGTGAAGCCCTTGGAAGAGCAGTTGAAGACCTACCAGCAGCGGCTCGCGCAAAGCGAAACGTCACAGTCCTCCGCGCTGGGCGAAGTGAAGAAGCATCTCGAATCCCTCGCGCAGCAGAGCCAGACCCTGTCCACAGAAACACTGCAACTGCGCCGTGTCCTCAGCTCCAATCAGGCGCGGGGGCGCTGGGGCGAGGAAACGCTCCGCCGCGTGGTGGAGGCCGCCGGCATGAGCGCGCACTGTGACTTCACCGAGCAGGCCCAGTCCGACGACAAGAAGCCGGACCTCGTCGTGCGCCTGCCGGGCGACCGCCTCATCATCGTGGATGCCAAGGTGCCGGACCTGGATTTCCTCAGCGCGCTGGGCACGGCGGATGAAACCAAGCGCGCGGAGTCACTGGCCGCGCACGCGGACAAGCTGCGCGGCACCATCCGCGCACTGGCGGACCGGGATTACCCGGCGCAGTTCCCAAACGCGCTGGATTACGTCGTGCTCTTCCTGCCCGCCGAGTCCCTCTTCAGCGCCGCGCTGGAAGGCGATCACGATCTCATCGTTTGGGCCGCCCAGCGCCGCATTCTCCTCGCGACGCCGGCCTCGCTCATCGCCTTGCTCCGCTCCGTGAGCGTGAGCTGGCAGCAACATGAGCAGACCGTGAATGCGAAGGAAATTGCCCGCGCCGCCGAGGAGCTGTTCGGTCGCGTGGCGACGTTCGCGAAGCATTTTGAAAACCTCGGGGCCGGACTGGAGCGCGCTGGCAAGGCCTACAACGACGCCGTGGGCAGCTTTGAATCACGGGTCCGTCCGGCGGGCGAGGCGCTCATCAAGCTCGGCACCGCCAGCGGCGGAAAAGAGCTGCCGGAGCTCGCTCCCGTGGCCGCGACGCTTCGTCCGCCACCGGACGCTGGGCAATCCGCGTAAGCCAGGCGACTGGCAGTCGCTGTGCGTGGTGTGAAGGGCTTTTTGCCGCGAAAGGGCGCAAAGAGCGCAAAGGGGATAGCCGCCAAGCGAAGGTCAACTCTCTGTGCTCTTTGCGCCCTCTCGCGGCAAAACATTTCCCTCCGGGTTGGAGGCAGGTGCTCCGCTCACTTCGGCAACTGGTTCAGCGTATACCAGAAGGTGTCGTTCACGAGGCCTTCGCCTGCCGCGTTCTTCACGTCGAGACTGCGGACCATCGTCACGTAGCCGGTCTTCCAGCCTTCCAGCTTGAGGCGGACTTTTAGTTTGTCCGGCGAGACGGACGCGCCGGCGATCTTGATGGCAGTGGCGGCGTTTTCCTTGCCGTCGTGGTCGAACTCGGGCGAGCCATACTTGGCGTGATACTTGTAGTCGTATTGCGTCACATCGTAGCTGTCGGCGTTCGCGGCGGCCTTTTCCTCCACGGGCTGAGTGAAGGTCAGCTCGAAGCCGTCGCGCAGGGCGTGAACCTCCTTCACCTCGAACGGCAGTTTGCCCGTGTAGCTGATGCGCTCCAGCGCGTAGTCCAACGGCGCGACGGCCTTCCACGAGACCGGGGCCTGGCAACCGCCGACGTAGAGCTTGCCGTCCGGCCCGTAGGCGAGGCGGTTCACGCCGGACTGGAACTGCTTCAGGAACGGCCACACCGCGCCCTGATACTCGCCGTTGACCTTCTCCAACTGCACGCGCGTGACGATGGCGTTCTGGAAATCGCCGACCATGAGCTGGCCCTTGAACGGCCCGAAGCGGTCGTCGGTGATCTCCGCGAAGCCTGTGACCGAGCGCGCGAGCTTGTAGGGGAACCACACCGCCGGCGGGTCGAAGCGCGTGTGTTTGCCGTATTCCTCCTGTGGCGCGGGCCACGCACTGGGGTGGCCGTAGAACTTGCCCGGAGTGACGTGGTTCAGTTTGCACGCGGCCATCCACGCGCCCTGATTCTCGGAGACGAACACGTCGCGGTCGGGGCCGAAGGTGCCGATGCCGTTCGGCTCGCGGAAGCCGGAGCAAATCGTATCGAGCTTCTGGCCGTCGGGGGAGATGCGCAGGCCCCAGCCCATGTATTTCGCATCCCAACGTCCGCTGTGCCCCGCGTTGGCGAGGATGAAGTTGCCCGCCTTGTCGAAGACCGGGCCATAGACGAAGGCGTTGTAGCTGCCGGTGTAGCCCCAGCTTTGGTTGAGGCACTCGAACAAGTCCGCCTCGCCATTGCCGTCCGTGTCCGTGAGCCGGTAGAGCGCCTGCTTGGTGCCGACGTAAATTTTCCCGTCGCGCACCGCGAGGCCCATCGGCTCGGCCAGCCCGCGCGCGAAGCGGCGATACTTCGCGGCGGCGGGCGCACCCTGCGCGCCCTCGACAATCCACACCTCGCCCGCCCACGTGCAGATGGCGAGGTCGCCGTTGGGCAGGAAGTCCATGCCGCCGACGAGGAGGTTGGATTCTTTGGGGAGTGGGAAGGACTCGGAGCGGAAGTGGTGCGTGGGGGCGGAACTGGGACGAACTAACGCTCCGGCGGTGAAGGCTTTTGAAGTCGTTGAGCGCGATTGATTCTGCAAGCCCTCAGCAGGTTGCGTGGCTGGCCTGCCTGAGAAATCTGTCAGCAATTCCAACCGGATGGGTTCGGCGTGCGGGATCACCTTAAGCCAAACTCGGACTTGCGAGCTTTCGACTTCTCGGCGCGCGACACCTTTGTCTGCGCTCGCCTCTGTCACGAGACCTGCCTCATAGCGAGCCTTGACTGACTGCGATGCCAAACTGCCGAATTTAGTTGGGAGAAGCATCACGGTCGTCGAGACCTGCCCGTTGCGAAGAACGACTGATGGAGGCGAGTCGAAGCCCGCTGCGTGCTGCACGGTTGCACCGTCCTCGGCGTGCGCGAGAAAGAACATCGGTTCTCGGCAAGGGCCGATTTCAAAGCGGCGCAGGAGCGACAGTTTTTTCATGGCAATAGCGGATTCGCGCACGCGGACCGTCTCGTTGCCGACTAGAAACTCATAGAGAACCGTCGTTGACTCCTTAACGGTGTCACATCCTAAGAATCGCGCGCTGGTCGGGAGCTGAACAACATCCTTCTCCGGCATCTTCCCCACCGCCCACGGAAACACCGGCGGCATCGTCCACAGCACCGTGCCGTCGTTCGTGCTGATGAAGGGCGACTTGGGCAGGCCGTATTGCGGGCCGAGGAGCGCGAGGCCCTTGCCCGACCAGACGGTGTGCGTGCGCAGCAGTGCGGTGTCGAAGGCCAGGTGCAGGTTCGTCGCCAGCGGCACCACGATGCTGCGCGTGCTCTGCGGCATCGGGGCCATGCGGAACGGCTGGTCCGGCGGGTCGTAGCGCGGGATGACCGGCGCGGCCTTGGTCTTGCCGGCTTGGGCGTGGACCTCGACCGGACTGGCGAGAAGTCCCCAGGCCAGCAACATCACGGGACAAATCAGCGGGTGACGCATGGGTGCAGTTTGTGACCGGAAGGGCGGGCGGGCGATTCAAAATGCACTGGTGACCGTGCCTCCGTTCCTTTTGGTTTGCAGCGCCTGTCGAAATCGAGTTTCAATCGCGCAGTCAAACGCCATGTCCAACGCTGCTGATTCCAACGCGCGCCGCATCCGCTCCATCCTCGTGGTGGACGACGATGTGGAGCTGGCGATGATGTATAAGGAGCTGCTGGGCTCGCAGGGCTACATCGTCAACACCGCGCCCAACGGGGTGGAGGCGCTCAAGAGCATCATGCGCTACGAGGTGGACGCGATCATCTGCGACATGATGATGCCCCACATGCCGGGCGACATGTTTTACCTGGCGGTCGAGCGCGTGAAGCCGCACCTGTGCCAGCGGTTCATTTTCGTGACCAGCTACGAGGGCAACCCGAAGGTCGAGGCCTTCTTCAAGAAGGTGAACGGCATCGTGCTCTACAAGCCCACCACGCTGGGCAAGCTCATGGGCACGCTGAACCTCCTCAACCAGCGGCTGGTCAACTCGGAGAAGAAGGCCGCCGGCGCGGCGTGATCTGGAGCAAGACGGGCGGAACCGAGGTTTGACATCCCGTTGAAAAACCGTTCGCATCTTCGCGTCACAATCACCGCACACGCATCCAATCCCCTTCCATGAGCAAAAAATACAACGTCGGAGTCATCGGTTACGGCTGGGTCGCCACCGCGCACATTCCCGCCATCAACGCCTCTGCGCAGGCGCAGGTCACGGCGGTTTATTCCTCGCGCGCACAGGACAGCGCGGAGCTGTCCGCCAAATACGGCTCGCCCATCACGACTTACACGAACCTCGACGCGATGCTCGCGGACCCGGACATCAACGCGGTGTCCGTCTGCTCCATGCCCAGCCTGCACGCCAAGCACGTCATCGCGGCGGCCAAGGCCGGCAAGCACATCATCATCGAGAAGCCGCTCGCCATGTCGCAGAAGGACGTGGACGCCATGGTCGCCGCCGTGAAGCAGGCGGGCGTGAAGACCTGTGTTTGCTTCGAGTGCCGTTACAGCAGCCAGTTCCAGGCGACCAAGGCGGTCATTGATCAGGGCCTGCTGGGCAAGCTGCATTACGGCGAGGTGGACTACTACCACGGCATCGGACCGTGGTATGGGCAGTTCCGCTGGAACACCTTCAAGAAGGACGGCGGCAGCTCGCTTCTCACCGCCGGCTGCCACGCGCTCGACGCCTTGCTCCTCTGCATGGGCAGCGAGGTCGCGGAAGTCACCAGCTACGACACGCGTTCGCAGAGCAAAATCTTCAAGCCCTACGAATACACCACCACCAGCGTCACCATCCTCAAGTTCAAGAACGGTGCCGTGGGCAAGTGCGCCGCCGTGGTGGACTGCCTCCAGCCCTACTACTTCCACACCCACCTCGTCGGCAGCGAGGGCAGCCTGCTGGACGACAAGTTCCACTCGCAGAAGCTCGGCACCAACAAGGCCAAATGGAGCCAGCTCTCGATGAAGATGCTAGACTCCGGCGATGTGAGCGACCACCCGTATCAGACCCAGTTCCAGGCTTTCTTCGACGCGCTCGACTCCGGCAAGGACATGGCCCTCACCAGCCTCGCGGACGCGGCCGCCAGCCACCGCGTCATGTTCGCGGCGGACAAGTCCGCAGCCACGGGGAAGACCGTGAAGTTGTGAGGCGCGGGCTGCATCTCCGTCGAAACCACGAGTAGAACGGGCAGTAGAACAGGCAACGGTTCGAACACGCCCTTCGGCGAGGCCGACACCCCGATTGGCGAGGTGCTGCGCCTCATCCGCGACAACCAGTGACCCATCCAGGCGACCATCGAGTTCGAATACAAGGTGCCCGCCGACTCGGACCGGATTAAGGAGCTGGCCAAGGCCAGCAAGTTCTGCGCGAGGCGTTGAGCTGAGGCGGCAGCTAAGGGGTCGCGCGAAGGCCGCGAAGCAGGCGAAGGCAGCGGGACTGCATTTCGCTTCGGGGGAAAGGGGTGGAGTGCGCCAGATCTCTGACGCTTTGGCCAACTCCAACGGAGTTGCGTCCTTCAGCCCAGCGTTGGAGCGAGGCGACTACGATGGGCAAACCTATCGGAACTGCTCGAAGAACGAGTGGTCCACCTCAAACACCTCTTTACGCCGAAGGCCGAGTTGCTTGGCCTCGAACAACTCCACCAACCGCTCACCATCCACCAGTTCGATCGGAATGACGCCTTCGCGGTTGGCTTCTTTCTCCGCGTCCGAGCTAAACCAGCCGGTGGTGAGCAGGATACCCTTGTCAGCGCGCCCCATGACCGCGTTCCGAAAGTCGCCGACCTGAGCACGACTGACGCCCTTCCGCACCCGCTTGCATTGGAACAGCACCTTCATGGTCACGAAGGTGTTCAGCCGCAAAAGGCCCATGCCATCAATGCCGCCGTCATGGCTCTTACCAGTGACTACCACCTTCTCCAAACCGTATTCGTGCAGAAGCCGTTTGCAGAGGCGCTCGAAGCCCTCGGGAGAGAGTGATTGGAGAACTTCGAGTAATTCGTTGTCTTGGGCCAATTCTGGTGGTTCGACCTCGGCCACTTCACCCTTTAGCTGGTTTTCAGGGTCCGCCGACTTTTCTTCCGCCTGTGGAGATTCCTGTTGTGCGCGCGGTATCTTCGTTCGGGCCCTGATTAGCTTTCTAATAAGCTCGCGGCCTTGATCCTCGGTCAGGTGGCTCTTGGCTCCGACTGGCGTCAGGGTCCAGACACCTCTTCTGGCACTATCAACCAGCCCTGCCCACACCAGATACTGTCGCGCCCAGTGAACTTGGTTTTCGAAGCGGAGGATGTTGTGCTTGTTGCGCTTCTCCCGCTCTTCGGTTGGCAACTGCACCTTATCGGCAATCCAATCGCAAACCTCCCGCGGCCCAGCCTGTCCGCCGAGCGCACGAAGCGCGTCCAGCAACAAGGGAACCCATTTCATGAAGCTCGCTTGCCCGTTGGTTCGCGCCATAAATCCTTTTAGTTCTTCGCCCCCGCCAACTCCTCCTCGAAATCCACGATCTCCTTGATCTGCACCAGGAACCAGCGGTCGATCTTCGTGAGGTTGAAAATTTCCTCGATGGTGAAGCCGGCGCGGAGGGCGTGGCGGAGGGCATTCATGCGGCGGCAACTTCCGCATACTCGGCTGTCGAATGCGGCACGGGCATGCCTTCTTCGCGCAGGACGTGGATGTGCGCCTCGATAGCCTCGTGGATGAGCTTTACGACCTCTTCCCGCGTGGTGGCAGCCGCCACGCAACCTGGCAGGTCAGGAACGTAGGCGCCGTAGCGGTCATCGCCCTCTTCAATCACAATTGCGTATCGCATATCGCTCAGTCCTTCATTCCAGCCTGCTTTAGCGCACTGTTCAACGTGACTTTTGGCATGTCAACGCCGGATGCCCGGCAATGGTCACCGGTAGATTTCCCGCCGATGCCCCACGGTGACGACCAAGACTTGCAACTCACGATCGTGGATTTCGTAGATCACCCGGTAGTCGCCTACCCGGATTCGCCACGCGCTGCGTCCCTTGAGCTTCTTCACATCCGGCGGACGCGGTTGGACTTCCAGTTCAGTCAGCCGCGCCAGAATGCGCGTCACCAGCTCATCCGGCAGGCGGTCCAGTTCCTTCTGGACCGACTTGGGCAGGATGACGCGATACCTCATTTGCGCCGCGCGTTGCGCTTGGTCTGGTAATCAGCGAGCGAGATCACTTTGCCCGCCGCCAGTTCGGCCTGCACCTTGGGCCGAGCGGTGTCGTAAGCGCGGATGTCGGAAAGCTCCTCTTCGGCTTCACAGAGGCGGTCGTAGGTGGCCACGTCGAGCAGCACACCCATACGCTTGCCGTTCGCATCAGTTACGAACTGCTCTTCCTTCAGCACTAGCGCTTTCATGGGCGCAAGGTAGCAGTCCGCCATGCCGCCGACAATGGGCGACTAGTTCCTCGCCCCCGCCAGTTCCTCCTCAAAATCCACGATCTCTTTGATCTGCACCAGGAACCAGCGGTCGATCTTCGTGAGGTTGAAGATTTCCTCGATGGTGAAGCCGGCGCGCAGGGCGTGGCGGATGAAGAAGATGCGTTCGGCGTTGGGCACGCTCAGCTTGCGGCTGATGACGTCGCGCGGGAGGATGTCGCGGTCGCCATAGACTTCCGTCCCGATGCGCCAGGGTTTGCCGTCGCCGCCCAGGCCGCTGCGGCCAATCTCCAGCGAGCGCAGGCATTTTTGCAGGCTTTCCTTGAACGTGCGGCCAATGGCCATGGCTTCGCCGACGCTCTTCATCTGCGTGGTGAGCGTGGGGTCGGCTTGCGGGAATTTCTCGAAGGCAAAGCGCGGAATCTTGGTGACGACGTAATCAATGCTCGGCTCGAAGCTCGCGGGGGTTTCGCGCGTGATGTCGTTCTTGAGTTCATCGAGCAGGTAGCCGACGGCGAGTTTGGCGGCGATCTTGGCGATGGGAAATCCGGTGGCCTTGGACGCGAGCGCGGAGCTGCGGCTGACGCGCGGGTTCATCTCGATGATGACCATGCGGCCATTCTCCGGGCTGACGCCGAACTGGATGTTCGAGCCGCCGGTCTCGACGCCCACGGCGCGGATGACGGCGAAGCTCTGGTCGCGCATGATCTGAAATTCCTTGTCGGTGAGCGTCTGGATGGGCGCGACGGTGATGCTGTCACCGGTGTGGACGCCCATGGGGTCAAAGTTTTCGATGGAGCAGATGATGACGCAGTTGTCGGCCTTGTCGCGCATCACTTCCATCTCGTATTCCTTCCAGCCGAGGAGGGATTCCTCGATGAGGACTTCGTTGACGGGCGAGAGGTCGATGCCGCGCTTGGCGATTTCCTCGAACTCATCGCCGTTGTAGGCGATGCCGCCGCCGGTTCCGCCGAGCGTGTAGGCGGGCCGGATGATGACGGGAAAGCGGCCGATCTTCTCCTGGATGGCGCGGGCTTCGCTCATGTTGTGAGCGACGCCGGAGATGGGCACGTCGAGGCCAATCTTCAGCATGAGCTCCTTGAAGACGAGCCGGTCTTCGCCCTTGTGGATGGCCTCGGGCTTCGCGCCGATCATTTCCACGTCATGGCGGACAAGCGCGCCGTTTTTGTGGAGCGCCATCGAGGTGTTGAGCGCGGTCTGGCCGCCGAGCGTGGGGAGGAGGACGAGTTTGCCCTTGGCCCCCATCTTCTTCATCTCTTCCTTCTCGCGGATGATGATCTTCTCCACGCATTCGGGCGTGATCGGCTCGATGTAGGTGCGGTCGGCGAACTCCGGGTCGGTCATGATAGTGGCCGGGTTGGAGTTCACAAGCACGACGCGATAGCCCTCTTCCTTGAGCGCCTTGCAGGCTTGGGTGCCGGAGTAATCGAACTCGCACGCCTGCCCGATGATGATGGGGCCGGCGCCGATGATGAGGACGCTGTGGATGTCGGTGCGTTTAGGCATCTGAAAGTGGCTCAGGCACGAGCGTCGCTGCGAATCAGCCCCCGTGGCTGGGTTCGCCGCGCTCCGCAAAAGCTCGGTGAGTGAACGCAATCTGGCGGCGCTTGTCAGCGGTTTTTTGCGCCCGGACACGACCTTGCCAAACCGGGTCCCCGGACTACGCTGCCGCGCGTGACTTTCCGCGTCCTCGCCCTCCTCGCGCTTGCCCTTGGCCTGAATGCCTTCGCCGCCGCACCCCTGCCGTGGAAGCTGGTCTGGTCGGACGAGTTTGACGGGCCGAAACTGGACTTCACCAAGTGGGCCGTGGAGGAAAACGGCCACGGCGGCGGCAACAACGAGCTGCAATGGTTCGTGGATCGGCCGGAGAATGTGCGCCTGGAGAACGGGCTGCTGGTCATCGAGGCGCGGAAGGAGCTGTTCACCCAGGCCGGCCAGACGCGGGCGTTCACGTCGGGCCGCTTGCGCACCAAGCATCGTGCGGACTGGACGTATTGCCGCGTCGAGGTGCGGGCGAAACTCCCGCGCGGGCGCGGCATCTGGCCCGCCATCTGGATGCTGCCCACGGCGGACAAATACGGCAGTTGGGCGGCGAGCGGTGAGATCGACATCGCGGAGGTCATCGGCCACGAGCCGCATCAAGTCCACGGCACGATTCACTTCGGCGGCAAGTGGCCACGCCAGCAGTCCGCCGGGAAACCCTTCGCGCTGGGGCAGGGCACCTTCGCGGACGATTTTCACATCTTCGCGTTGGAATGGGAGCCCGGGGTCATCCGTTGGTATCTGGATGGTCGGATATTTTCGGCCCAAACCAACTGGCGCAGCGAGGGCGGGCCGTTTCCCGCCCCCTTCGACCAGCCGTTCTACCTCCTGCTCAACCTGTCCGTCGGTGGCAACTGGCCCGGGCCGCCCGATGCGCAAACCGTCTTCCCTCAGCGAATGCTGGTGGACTACGTGCGCGTCTATCAACGGACACCATGAATGCTCTTCCGCGCGCGGTTTTGATCGCAGCCCTCGTTTCTACCACCGCTGCGCACGCCGCGCAGACCAATCTCAACGACCACAACTTCACCCTGCCCGACGGCTTTACGGTCGAGTTGGTCGCGCGGGCGCCGCTCGTCAACCGCCCCATTTCCATCGCCTACGATGCGCAAGGTCGGCTCTACGCGACCGATTCCTCCGGCTCCAGCGACAAAGGCCCGACGCAATACGAGCGTAAGGACCACCGCATCGTGCGCCTCGAGGACACGGACGGTGACGGACGCTTCGACAAGTCCGTGGTCTTCGCGGACAAGATGATGTTCCCCGAGGGCGCGATGTTTTACGACGGCTCGCTCTACGTTGCCGCGCCGCCGCAAATCTGGAAGCTCACCGACA
>CAIPBN010000111.1 GCA_903863315.1 uncultured Verrucomicrobiota bacterium
CCGACCTAGAAAAGGACGGCCTCCCGCGCGCCTACGACCTCCACCTCGAACGCCCAACCTATATCCACGTGAAAGGCGACGAGAAGAAGCCCGACACCAACCAAGTCATTGCCGCCGCCATCCCGGTCGCGCTCGCCTTCAAGTCGCTCGACATCCGGCCGGTGAAGCTGCCCGCGCCCGCACACAATCCCGCGCTCCAGCCGTGGGTGCTCACGAATCACCTTCGCACCGCCGAGGACCAAATCACCACTGCCCGCCAAGCCGTCGAAGCCGCGCAGAAGAAGCTCGCCGAGGTGGAGCGCGTAAGTGGAGTGCGGACGCCCACGTCCGCAGCACCGAAACCGGACGTGGGCGTCCGGGCTCCAACCGCTTCACCCGCCCCGGCCCCAACACCTGCGCCCACCGGCAAACCGCGATTCACTGATAACTTCGCCGCCGCCAATCTCCAGCTCTGGGAGCTGCTGGATGACCAGTGGTCCTACGTGGACGGCGTGCTGCGTCAGTCGCTCGCCACCGCCCAGCGCAGCGCCGTTCGCAGCCGCGCGGACCATCCGGCGGACTTTCAGGCGACTCTCAAGTTCCGCCCCACTGGCGGTGGAGTTTACAAATCCGTTGGCTTCACCTTCGACACCACGGACGCGCGCGAGTCCATGGTTTACCTCAGCGCGCACGCGCCCGGCCCCAAGCTCCAAATCGCCTACGGCAAGGCCAACCAATACTCCTACCCGGCCGCCGGCATGCAGGCGCGCGCGGTGAAGCTCGGTGAAGTTTACGAGCTGACGCTGCGCGTGCGCGGCTCGCTGCTGAATGTCGCGATCAACGGCGAGCACGCGCTGGCCTTCGAGCTGCCCGCGCGCTCGCCTGGCAAGTTCCAGCTCATCACCTACGACGCCACGGCGGACTTTCTGGCCTTCGAGTTGAGCGCGCTGCCCGCCGACGCGCAGCTCGTGAAGTCCAGCGTGCCAACGCCGGCGCCGACCGCGAAAGCGGCAACGCCTACCGCTGTCACTTCGCCCGAACAAGCCCGCGCCGCACTGAAGGCTGCGGAGCTTTCCCTCGCCGCCGCCGAGTTGCGCCCCGCACTCGTCCGCGCCGCGTGGGCCGCCGATGCCGCGCGCAGCCAGACCAACCTGCTCACCGCTGCCGCGCTTGCCGACGCGAAGCTCAAACTGGCCCAAGCCGAAGCCGACGTGGCCAAAGCGGAACTTGAGCTCGTCGCGCCCAGCACCGAGCCGAAGAAGAAGAAAGAGCCGGACGCCGAGAAGAAGTTGAAGACCGCTCAAGACGCGCTGGCCAAAGCACAGAAAGCCATCGCGTCGCCCGGCACTAACTACACCTCGCTCCGCGCCACGCTCAAAGCCTTCGAGGGACCGGACGAAAGCGAGGCGCACCGCCAGTTGCCGTATCCGACCACGAGCACCGGACGCCGCCTCGCCTTCGCCAACTGGTTGGCGGACCGCCAGAACCCGCTCACCGCGCGCGTGCTCGTGAATCACGTCTGGACGCGCCACTTCGGCCAGTCGCTCGTCGCAAACGTCACGGATTTCGGCCGCCGCGCCACCAAGCCGGCACACGCCGAACTGCTCGACTGGCTCGCCGTGGATTTCATGGAGCACGGGTGGAGCTTGAAGCACCTGCATCGGCGGATGGTGCTCTCGGAGGCGTATGCGATGGCTTCGACGTATGGGAGTGTGAGTGTGCGAGCGTTTGAGGGACCGGATTCACAGTCTCCCACGCTCTCGCACCCTCGCACCCTCGCATCCGCACACGCCCGCGACCCGGAAAACAAATTCTACTGGCGCATGAACTCGCAGCGCATGGACGCCAACGTCCTCCGTGACGGCCTGCTCCACCTCGCCGGCACGCTGGACCCGAAGCTCGGCGGGCCGACGGTTGACCCGAAGCGCGAGGACTCGCTCCGTCGCAGCTTTTACTTCACGCAATCGCCCGAGGACTTGAACAAGTTTCTGGAGATGTTCGACAACGCGAACACCAAGGAGTGCTACCGCCGCGATGAAAGCATTCTGCCTCAGCAGGCGCTGGCTCTGGCCAACAGCAAGCTCGTCTCCACCGCCGCCGCGAAAGTCGCCGAGCGCCTCGTGAAGGATTCCGAAAGTGCTGCGGACGACGCCTTCATCCGCGCCACTTTCACCACGCTCCTGGCCACCGTGCCCACCGCCGCCGAGCAACAGCTCTGCGCTGAAAGTCTCGCGCAGTTCTTTGCCGCTGTGAAGGAGCGCAAGTCCGCCCAGCCCGAGACCAAAGCCCGCGCCGCCCTTATCCACGCGCTCTTGAATCATAACGATTTCATCACTATTCGTTAAGCCAGCCCATGAGCCGCCTGCAAACATACCTCCGAGGGGAATCGCCAGCGTGGTCCCGCCGCTCCTTCCTCACCCGCTCCGGTCTCGGCTTCGGTGGCCTCGCGCTCGGCACCATGCTCGCCCGCGATGGCTTCGGGCTGGAGAGCAGTTGGCGTCCGCCGACGGGGCTGCCGCACTTCCCGGCGCGGGCGAAGTCCGTCATCTGGATTTTCCTGCGCGGCGGGTTGAGCCACATGGAGAGCTTCGACCCCAAGCCCGCGCTCACCCAATACTCCGGCAAGACCTTCGATGAAACGCCGTTCAAGGGCGTCAACGACCCGGAGAAGCGCAAGCGCGTGCGCGTGGTGGTGGTGAACGACGCCAACGGCCAGCAGCGGAACAAGGTTTATCCGCTGCAGATCGGCTTCGCCCGCGGGGGCAAGAGTGGCATCGAGGTGAGCGACTGGTTTCCCCATCTCCGCAACTGCGTGGACGATCTCGCCATCGTGCGCTCCATGTGGACCACGGATGACAACCACGGCGCGCAAATCCAGTTCCACTCCGGCCGCCACATGCTCGACGTGCAGGAGCCGACCATCGGCGCGTGGGTGAACTACGGCCTTGGCTCGCTGAACGAGAACCTCCCGCAGTTCATCAACATGGGGCCGCGCTTCTTCGACAAGCGCGACGGCCGCTACCTCGGCCCCGCCTACGACGCTGTGCCGCTCGTCATTGACCCGCGCGAACCGCTCGCCTACGCCCGCCCTGAGGGCGACATCAGCGCGGCGGAGCAGCAAATCCAGTTCGACCTCGTCGGCAAACTGAACCGCCTGAAAGCCACGCAATATCCCGGCGATCAGGCGCTTGATGCCCGCATCAAGAGCTACGAACTCGCCTACCGCATGCAGATGGCCGTGCCCGAGGCGGTGAACACCGACCGCGAAACGGAGGAGACGAAGAAGCTTTACGGCCTGGATCAGAACGAGACGAAAACCTTTGGCGCGCAGCTTCTCGCCGCCCGGCGTTTCGTCGAGCGCGGCGTGCGCTTCATCCAAATCCAGCACGGCGACGGCGCGGCGGGCGCGTGGGACGCGCACAGTGGCTTGAAGGCGAACCACACGAAGCTCTCCGCGCAAGTGGACAAGCCCACGGCTGGCTTGCTGCAAGACTTGAAGCGTCGCGGCTTGCTGGATGAAACCATCGTCGTCTTCGCGACCGAGTTTGGCCGCACGCCGGGTTCACAGGGTGCAGATGGGCGCGACCATCACCCCTATGGCTTCAGCGTCTGGCTCGCGGGTGGCGGCATCAAGGGCGGCGTCGTCCACGGCGCGACCGATGAGCTAGGCTTCCACGCGGTCGAGGATGCGCACTACGTCACGGACATCCACGCGACGCTCCTCCACCAGCTCGGCCTGAGTGGCCGTAAACTGGAAGTCCCGGACCGCAAGCGCCTTGATTTGGACCACGGCGAGATCATCCGGCCGATCCTGGCCTAGCCGTCGTGGCTCTGCTGCTTGCCAGTTTAGTTCGCTGACTTAGTCTCGCCACATGCCGGTGTTTTACGAATGCCAGCGCTGCACGGCCTGCTGCCGTTGGCCGGGTCAGGTGCGGCTCACCGAGGGGGAGATCACCCGGCTCGCCGCTTTTCGCGGACTGGGCGAACACGATTTCATCCAGCAGTTCACGCGGTTGCGCGCCGATCGCCAGGGACTCGCCTTGATGGACAAGCCCAATGGAGAATGTGTGTTTTTGGAAGGCGGCAACTGCGCCGTGCAGCCGGTGAAGCCCCAGCAATGCCGTGACTTTCCCAACCTGTGGAATTTCCCGGGCTTCGAGCAGTCATGCCGGGCCTTGCCCTGGTTGGTGCGGATGGAGGAATACCGGCGTTTGGTGGCTGCCGCCACCGGGCGCGAACCGGGCTTGTCTGTCGAAGCATCGCAGGAGACGACTTGAGGAGTCTCCCACGTCGGAAGGCTTGAATCATCCCCGCCCCGCGCTAGCTTCGCTTCGATGCGCTCCCGCTGCCTGTTTCTCCTCGCCACCGCTTTGCTGGGTGGCGCGTTGTTCCTTTCCGCCGCCGAGCCCGCCGACGGCGCGAATCCCAAAGCCAAGGCCAAGGACGACAAGACCCCCGTCGGCGTCTCCACCGCCGATTCACCCGAGACCGCCCGCAAGCGCCTCGTCGTCGCGCCTGGCTTGAAGGTGGATCTCTGGGCCGCCGAACCGCTGATTCAGGACGTGGTGAACTTCAGCTTCGACGAGCAGGGCCGCGCCTACGTGGTCGAGACCGGCCGTCGCCGCACCAGTGTCTTCGACATCCGCAGCTACCGCGACTGGGTGGATGCGGACCTGTCCTTCCGCACGCCGTGGGACCGCGCCGCGTTTCTGAAAACGAACGTCTCGCAGGACAACGCCGCCTTCATGCGCCAGATGAGCACGGCCAAGACCGGCGGCTTCGCTGACTTCAACAAGGACGGTCGCCTCGACTGGCGCGACCTCGAAGTGGAATCCGAGCG
>CAIPBN010000112.1 GCA_903863315.1 uncultured Verrucomicrobiota bacterium
CCATGTGGGCTGAAAACCTCCTCTCCAACCGGATGTATTCCCCGGCCACGGGTGCTACGTTTGACCCGCCGGAGCCAAAGCACTTCTCATTCAACTCGCCGTTCGGCGCGTGTCCGGTCTGCCACGGCCTTGGGCAGAAGATGGTGTTCGACCCCGCGCTCATCGTGCCGGACGCGGAGAAGTCGCTGGAGTCGGGAGCGGTGCTACCGTGGCGGCGCGGCGGGAAGCGGATGGTCGTCTATTACAAAGCCCTACTGCGCGGCCTGGCGGCGCACTGCGAGCAGAGCTTGGAAACCCCGTGGAAGTCGCTTCCGGAGGATTTCCGCCGCGTGGTGCTGCACGGCTCGGGCGAGGCCGAAGTGAGCTTCAACTTCATGCGCGCCGGCAAGGTCAGCAAAATCTCGCGGCCCTTCGAGGGCGTGCTGAAGAACCTCGAACGCCTCTACGCCGAGAGCGAAAGCGAGTTCACGAAGAACCGCCTGAAGGCCTTCATGGCCCCGGAGTTTTGCGATGCGTGCGGGGGAAAACGGCTGCGGCCTGAAATTCTTGCCGTGCGCTTGGGCGGGCAAGCACCACTTCCTCCATCCCCAGTCGCCAATCGCCAATCGCCAATTCTTCCCGGCCTGTCCATCGCCGATGTCTGCGCGCTCTCCGTGGACACTGCCGACCTTTTCTTCGCCTCGCTGCCGCTCACGGACTTTCAGCACAAAATCGCCGGTGAGCTGGTGAAGGAGATTCGCGCCCGCTTGGGCTTCCTCAAGAACGTCGGTCTCGGCTACCTCACGCTGGACCGCGAGTCCGGCACGCTCTCCGGCGGCGAGGCGCAGCGCATCCGGCTCGCGACGCAGATTGGCGCGGGGCTCGTCGGCGTCATCTACATCCTCGACGAGCCGAGCATCGGCCTGCACCAGCGCGACAACGAGCGCCTGCTTGCGACCCTCGAAGGCCTCCGTGACCTCGGCAATTCTGTCCTGGTCGTCGAGCATGACGAGGACACCATCCGCCGCGCCGACCACGTGATTGACCTCGGCCCCGGCGCGGGCACGCACGGCGGTGAAGTCGTCGCGCAAGGCACTGTCGCCGAAGTCATGGCCAACCCGCGTTCGCTCACGGGCCGTTACCTGAGCGGCGACTTGAGCATTCCCGTCCCGCGCAAACGCATTTCCCCCGTGGGCAAGGCCGGCTGGCTGGAAATCACCGGCGCGCGGGAGAACAACTTGCAGAGCGTCACCGCGCGCATCCCGCTGGGCACGCTCACGTGCGTCACCGGCGTGAGCGGGTCGGGCAAGAGCACGTTGATTTGCGACATCCTTCAGCGACAGCTCTTCCGCACTTTCTTCGGGTCGAAGGAGCGGCCCGGCGCGCATCGCACGCTCACCGGCACCGAACTGCTCGACAAGGTCGTGGTCATTGACCAAGCGCCCATCGGCCGCACGCCGCGCAGCAACCCGGCGACCTACACCGGCATCTTCAACGCCATCCGCGACCTCTTCGCGCAGCTCCCGGCGGCGAAGATTCGCGGCTACGACGCGGGCCGCTTCAGCTTCAACGTCAAGGGCGGGCGCTGCGAGAAGTGCCAGGGCGACGGCCTGCTGAAGATTGAGATGCACTTCCTGCCGCCGGTCTATGTGACGTGCGAAAGCTGCGCGGGCCGGCGCTACAACCGCGAGACGTTGGAAATCAACTTCAAGGGCATGAACATCGCCGACGTGCTCGACCTCACGGTGGACGAAGCGGTGAACTTCTTCCGCGCGGTGCCAAAGATTTACGAGCCATGCCTCACGCTCGCGGAAGTCGGCCTTGGCTACCTGCGGCTCGGCCAGCAGGCCACAACGCTCTCCGGCGGCGAGGCCCAGCGCGTGAAGCTGGCGTCCGAACTCTCGCGCCGCCAGACCGGCAAAACCCTCTACATTCTCGACGAGCCGACCACCGGCCTGCACTTCCACGACGTGGCGAAGCTGCTGGAAGTCTTCTTCAAGCTCCGCGCGCCGGGCAACACGCTGCTCGTCATCGAGCACAACCTCGACGTCATCAAGTGCGCCGACTGGATACTCGATCTCGGTCCCGAGGGTGGCACCGGCGGCGGGCGCATCGTGGCCGAGGGCACACCCGAGACCGTCGCCGCCACGCCCGGCAGCCACACGGGCGAATTTTTGAATCGAATCCTCGGCGGAGAGACGAATACTGCGACGAAGTGAAGCAGCCTGACTCACCATGCACACTTGCCAGCCGTGTCGTCACGGGCAGAGAACCCGCGCGTCGCGCGTGGCTGCTCCTCGTGCTGGTCGGTTGTCTGTTCGGCTGGTCGCTTCGGGCTGCTGAGTTCGCCGACCCCTTGGAGGAGCGGGACTTCACCGCGGCAGCGCGCGCCTTTCAAGACCTGGGTTACGAGCGGGCGGAGCGCGAGTTTGGTGCCTTCGTCAAGACATGGACCAACTCGGCCTTCAAGGCGGAGGCGATTCTGCGGCAGGCGCAGGCGCGGTTTTTCCTGACCAATTCAGCCGGGGCCATGGAACTGCTCACGGCCGGGTTGCCGCAGTCCGGTTCGCTCGCCGAGCAGTTTCAGTTTTGGCTGGCCGAGGCCCAGTTTCAGGCGGGCAAGTATGCGGCGGCGGCGAACACCTACGCCTTGCTCGTGCGGGATTTCCCGAACTCGCCGCACTTCCTCGCCGCCGCGCACAACGAGGCACTGGCCCGCCACCGGCTGGGTGAGCAACGGGAGAAGGTGGTCACGCTCCTGCGCGCGCCGGACGGCGCGTTTCAACGGGCGGCGCGCGCGGCTCCGACCAACACGCTGGTGATCAGCGGCACCCTGCTGCTGACCGAGGTGTTGCTGACGGGCAATGAACTGGCGGCGGCGGAGCAGGCGGTGCGGACACTCGACAAGCGGACGCTGCCTCCCGAGGTGGACTGGCAGCGGCGTTTCCTGCTCGGCCGGGTGCTGGCGGCGGCGAGCCGTCACGCGGATGCGCTGCCGGTGGTGACCAATCTCGTGCAACTGGCCGTCACGTTGAAGCAGCCGCTGCTCCAGGCCGAGTCGTATGCCTTGCAGGGCACGGTGCTGGAGAAACTCGGGCGGCTGGCCGCCGCGGTGACTTCGTTCACCAACAATTTCACCACGAACACGCCGGTGGAGCTGCGGCGGCGGGCCTTGAGCAAGGCGGTGGAGCTGGGCCTCGCGCAGACTAACCGGGAGCCGGAAACCATCGCCATGCTGGACTGGTTCTCCTCGCTGTATCCCGCCGATCCGGCGATCGACTTTGTCCAGCTCACCATCGGTGAACTGCGGGTGAAGGAATACCATCGGCTTGCGGGGGGCACGAATGATCCCGCCGGCCTGACCAACCTGCTGCAGTCGGCCGTGACCAATCTCAACCGCGTGCTGCTGGGCCCCACGAACAGCACTTTTTTGGACCGGGCGTATTACCAGCGCGGCTGGTGTTTCTGGCATCAGGGGCGGTTTGCTGAGGCGGCGGTGGACTTCACCGAGGCGACGCGCCGGCTGCCCCGTTCCGAGGAGCAGGCGCTCGCGCGGTTCAAGCTCGCCGAGGCCCAGGCGCAGTTGCAGGACCACACCAACGCGCTGCAAAATTTCACCTGGATGGTGGAGCAGTATGCCGATTATCCCCGGGTGCGCGCGGCATATCTGGAGCAGGCCCTCTATCAATTGGTCCGCTCAGCCCTGGCCATCAGCAACCTGCCGGTCGCGGAGCGGGCTGTGCGCCAGGTCGCGGAATGGTTTCCCCAGGGCAGCCTGGGGGATCGGGCGGCGTTGCTGTTTGGTTCCGAGCTGAACCGGCAGGGGAAGCGCACCGAAGCCCGCCGGGAGTATGAGCGGTTGCTCAAACAGTTCCCGCGCTCCCCGCTGGCCCCCCAGGTTCAACTGTCCATCGCCCGCACTTACCGGGAGGAATATGACACGGTGAACGCGGCCCGCACCTACGACGATTGGGTGCGGCGGTTCCCCACCAACAGCGCACGGGCGGATGTCGAGTTCGAGCGCGCCTGGTCCAACTATCAGGCCGGGGTCACGAACGCCCTGCAGTTGTTCACCAATTTCGTGGCCACCTTCCCCGCGCACAGCAACGCCCCGCTGGCCCAGCTCTGGGTGGGGGATTTCTTCTTCAACCAAGGCCAGTTTGACAAGGCGGAGGAGAGCTACCAGCGGCTGTTCCAGAACACGAACTGGCTGGTGCCCGACCTCAAGTATCAGGCCCACCTGTCCGCCGGCCGGGCGGCCTTTTACCGGCAGGACTACAAGAGCGCGACCAACTATTTCATCTCGCTGATCAACGACGAGCGGGTGCCCCGGTCATTGCAGGCCGAGTGTTTCTTCGCCTTGGGCGACACCTACCTCAACGCCGGTCAGGACGGCGTGCCCATCGCCACCGATCCTTATGGCGACGCGATCATCGCATACAGCCGCATCACGAACAATTTCCCCACCAACCGGCTGGCTGCCGTGGCCATGGGGGCCATCGGCAACTGCCATTTGCAACGCGCGGAGAAACTCAAGGACCCGAAGCACCTGGAGCTGGCCGCTGATGCATACCTGCGGGCGATGAGCTGGCCGAGGGCCGAGGCGGCGGCGCGCACGCTGGCGGAAGTGGCCTTGGGCGTCGTGCGGGAGAAGCAGGGCCGCGTCAAGGAGGCGGCCGAGAACTGGGGCAACGTGTTTTATCAGAAGCAACTGCGTTCGGAGGAAACCCCGGATTTGCGGCAGGTGCAGGAGGCCGGCCGTCAACTCGCCCGGTTGCGCGAGGAGCAGCAGGACTGGGCCGGCGCGATTCTCATCTACCAGCGGATGCAGCAGATGTTCCCCTC
>CAIPBN010000113.1 GCA_903863315.1 uncultured Verrucomicrobiota bacterium
GCGGGGGATGGGCTTGCGCGGCACGATGAGGATGTGCGTAGGCGCCTGCGGATGGATGTCGCGGAAGGCGATGACGTGCTCGTCTTCGTAAACCAGGTTCGCCGGAATCTCCTTCGCGGCGATGCGTTCAAAGAGGGTTTTCATGGGGCGATGCTGGATGCTGGATTCTTGATGCCGGATGCTTACGTCACGCTTCACTTCACTCTGGGACGACAATGAATCTGTGGCCGTAAGTCCCGATGACGCGCGTAGCCCCAACGGAACTTTCAACATTGAGATGCTGGTGCCCGTGGAGTAGCCAACGCGGATTCGTGCGGGCCATGTAGCTGTTGAATGCAGTGAAGCCCGCGTGAACTTCGTCCTCTCGGTCGTGAATCGTGCGGGGGGAATTGTGGGCGACGAACACATCAACTCGGGGAAAATCAGCTAACGCAGTTTGGACTTCGGACTGTTCAAACAGATAGTTGCCCCGAGGCTTGTATTTCCAAGCGCCACCGAAGCCTCCGAAGGTGACTCCGCGAATTGCGTGTGCCTGTAGGTGAAGGTCCAAAATCGGAGCCGGAAAGCTGCCACTGCCATCATGGTTGCCTTTGACTGCAAGGATATGACGGCAAGAACACTTCTTCGCGGCACCGAGAATGACGTGGTCTGGCAAGTCACCGCACGAAACCAAGACTTCGGCAGCCACGTCGGGCAACCTGCTCAAGGCCCCTTCATCATCCGCAATCACAAGGAGCGTCATCGGCTTTGTGGCTTTTGTTATCCAGCATCCAGCATCCACCCACCAGCATCGCGCCTAGCTCACCACCAGCGCGCAGTCGGCCCGGTGGTTCTCATCCAGGCATTGGCGGAGGTAGCCCACAATCTGGTCGCTCATCGCGCGGCAGCGGTCGCACCAGCGCCGCGCGCCCACGAGCCGCTTCACGCAGTCGTGCAGGCCGTTGAAGCGCACGAGGCGCGGGGACTGGCTGAGTTGTTGGCGCATCTCCTCGCGCAGGCGCGGGAAGAAGAGCAGTTCGCCGCCGTCGCCTGATTCCACGGCGAGGCGGGACAGGCTGGTCTCGGCCACCGGTCCGGTCAGGCCGGGCAGGGCGGCTGGCTGGGCCTCAGCCGTGCTGGTGAGAAAGCCCAGTCCGCGCAGCACTTCCTCCAGCGCGGCGGTGAACTCCGCGATGGTGACGATGGTCTGCTTGCGCTCGACCTTGAAGTAGTGGAGCACGGCGGCCGCCGCCTGCCGGACGATCTCGTGGTCGAGCTGCTCCACGGCTTCGCCGATGACCTCGACGCTCACATCCTCGACGGAGCAGGGGATGTGCTCGCCATCAGCCGTCTCAAATACCAGGCAATGGGAATGTAGCTGTATCACTTTTGCCCTCCACTTGTTTGAGCGCGTCCAGGAAGTCCTCCGCCTCCTCGAAGCGCCGGTAGATGCTCGCGTAACGGACGTAGGCGACCTTGTCGAGTTCGCGCAGGCGGGCCATGACCAGCTCGCCGATGGCCTTGCTGGGCACCTCGGCGTCGAACTCGTCGGTGATGCGGTCGGTGATGGTTTCGGCCAGCGCCTCGATTTCTGCGGCGGGCACGGGGCGCTTGGCACAGGCGGCCTTGAGGCTGCCCAAGAGCTTCTCCTTGCTGAACTCCTCGCGACGGCCATCGCGCTTCTCGACCATGAGGCCCGCGTGCTCGATCTCCTCGTAGGTGGTGAAGCGGTGCGCGCACTTGAGGCACTCGCGGCGGCGGCGGATGGTGGAGCCTTCCCGCGACCCGCGGGAATCGATCACTTTGTCGTCAACACATCCACATTTCGGACAACGCATAATACGCCTGACCACCGCAAATAGAGGCTGGTAGGTGCGTAACACACTGCTAATTGTGGAGGCAAGGTTTTTAAGCCCACGGTGAATAACTTTGCGGGCATGGCGGCCTGAAACACCTTGTTCGGGTCGAAAACGAACTTTTGGGGCCAACCCGCAACGCGGCGACTGCAAGTCGCCGGCACGAGGGGAGCGGACCCTCAGTTCCCGCCGGGTTTCGGGGCACCCAGCGCTTCCTTCAGCTTCGCCGCCACCGCTTCGGCAGATGCGCCGGTGCCGGCCTTCATGCCTGCGGCCAAACCGGAGACGAACGCCGTGGAGGCCGACGTGCCGCTGACGAGGTAGGATTTGCCCCCGAAGTAAATGATGCTCGAACCCGGCGCGACCACGTCCACGAAGTCGCCCCGGTTGGCGTAGCTGGCGAGCTGGCCGTTGCGTGCGCCCGCTGTCACCGCCAGCACCTCGGGATAGGCAGCCGGGTAGTTGGCCAAAGTGGTCGGCTCGTTACCGGCCGCCCCGAGGAACAAGACCCCGCGCGCCGCACCCTGCGCGATGACGTTGTGCAGCAACTGGCTGTCGCCGGGGCTCGCGAGACTGAGGTTGATGATGCTGGCCCCGGCGTTGAGGGCCTCGGCGATGCCCAGCGCCACGTTGAACGTGCTCGTCGTCTCCGCGCTCCCGTAAACATCCACCGGCAGCACGCGCACGGAAGTCGCCGCGCCCTTGTCCTGCGTGCTGGCCAGGCCGCGCAGCACGGTCTCAAACATCGAGGTGCCGTGCGTGGGACCAGTGCTGCCGGGAGTTGCCTCGCCCGCCACCGAAACCCCGGTAAGCAGCAAGTCGCCAAACGGCGAATTCCGCTGCACGGCGGTGTCAATCAACCCCACGACCAACTGCCCCGCCGGCGCGCTGGCGTCCGCCTTGAGCGTGAAGGGCAGCGCCGAACTCGCAGCCAGCGGATCCGCCGTCGCCGGCCGCGGCAGCGAATAGGAAAAATCCACGTCGAAATCCGCGTTGCCGTTCATCGCCGCGAGCGCCTCCCGCGCGGCCTTTTCATCCGCGAACTTGAGCCGGTAAGCCCCGAACTGATCCAGCCGGCCGGTGATCCGCGCGCCCAGCCGCTTGGCCAAATCCTCCGCGCTCTCCTTGCTGCCCGGCTTGCGCAGCAGCACGAGCTCGTCCGGGATGGGCTTCGCCTTGGGGACTTCGCGGGGCTTCACGGCTTGCGTGGCGTCCCCCACGGAGGTGCGGAACACGAAGAGCTTGGCCGGGGCCTTGGGCTGCGGGAGCAAGGCGAAGCTAAGTTCGCCCAGCATCCGGCCCAACGCCTCGCCCACCGGCACATTGTTGAACTTCACGGACACCGGCTGCTTGAGCCGCGTGGCCGGCTCCACAAACACCTGCCAGCCCGTGGCCTCCGCGATGCGTTCGAGCAACTGCGGCAACGTCCACCCGTCAATGTCCGCGTCCACCCGGTCCACCGTCGTGCGCCAGACGAGCTTGTCCGCCGCGCCAGCGGGTGCAACGGCGCACAAGCACGCGGCCAACAGCAGACCCGGCACGAAGCGGAGCAAACGTTTCACACCGCCACCCATACCACCGCCGCACCCGATCGGCGAGCGGTCATTCATAGCCTCGCTGCCTGGACGTAGCGCCGGCCTCCGGCCGGCCGTGCCGCAAGCGTCCTCGCTTGCCCGCCC
>CAIPBN010000114.1 GCA_903863315.1 uncultured Verrucomicrobiota bacterium
CTCGGGCAATGCCAACGTGAACAACTCGGGCGACACGCAGCGCATGACCATTTACGGGCTGCCCACCTGCACCAGCGCCTCCTTCAGCGGCAATGCGGAATTCATCGGCATTCTCTATGCCCCGCAGGCGGAGCTGCGCTTCAACGGCGGCGGCTCGGACCGCGCCGACTTCATGGGGGCGGCCATCGTCGGCTCCGCCCAACTCAACGGCCACTTCGAGTTTCACTACGACGAGAACCTCGGCCGGGCCGGCCCCAGCAGTTCCTACGTGATCGATTCCTGGTCGGAACTCTGACTGGTGATGGCCTTGGCTTGTGGCGGGCTGAACCACGGTTTCCAATCGCTGGACGAGTTTCGCCGCGGCCATTGCCCTTTGACCCGCAGACGGGACAAGCCTCGCTCCCTCAACTCCCTGGCGGTCTTCGCGCGCAGTCTCAGCGCGCGTAAAAATCCTTCTGTCCGGGCCTTGCCCCCTCCGCCGCCTTTTGGCTTAATCCGCCGCGCTCATGAGTTCACCGAAGAAGCCAGCCGAGACCAGCCAGCCTGAATTGCCCATCGGGAACGGGAAAAATCCGCCCGCCCCAGAAGCCGCTGCCAGCGTCCCCAAGCCGGACGGCAACGGCAGCTCGGCGCACATCATCGTCGAGGAAACACCCGCCGTCGCGCACCACGTTTTCGACCCCGCGAAGATCGAAAGCCCCTTCCACCGCCGTGTGGACACAGGCTTTCTCGAATACGCGTCCTACGTCATCCGCGACCGCGCCATCCCGCATCTCGCGGATGGTTTGAAGCCCGTGCATCGGCGCATCCTCTGGGCCCTGCGCGAGAAGGACGACGGCCGGTTCATCAAGGTCGCCAACGTTGTCGGCCATGCGATGCAATATCACCCGCACGGCGACGCCTCCATCGGCGATGCGCTCGTGGTGCTCACGAACAAGCGCTACCTCATCGAGGGCCAGGGCAACTTCGGCAACATCCACACCGGCGACCCCGCCGCCGCGCCGCGTTACATCGAGTGCCGGCTCACGCCGCTCGCGCGGGAAGAGCTCTTCAACGACGAGCTGACCGAGTTCGTGCCCAGCTACGACGGGCGCAACAAGGAGCCGGTCACGCTGCCCAGCCGGTTGCCGCTGGCGCTCATGCTTGGCACCGAGGGCATCGCCGTCGGCCTTTCGGCGCGGCTGTTGCCGCACAACTTCCCCGAGCTGCTGGAGGCGCAGATTGCGATCCTGAAGAACCAGCCGTTCAAATGCCTGCCAGACTTCCCCACCGGCGGCCTGATGGACGCGCGGGATTATCAGGACGGCAAAGGCAGCGTGACCGTGCGCGCCAAGATCAAGGTCAAGGACGAGTCCACCGTCGTCATCAAGGAGCTGCCGCCCGGCGTCACCACCGAGTCCCTCACCACCTCCATCGAGGACGCCGCGCGCAAAGGCAAGATCAAGGTCAAGTCCATCAACGACTTCACCAGCGAGGACGTGGAAATCGAGGTCCGCGCCCCGGCCGGCGTGGAAGCCGAGAAGCTCGTCAACGCGCTCTACGCCTTCACCGACTGCGAGGTCAGCCTCACCAGCCGCATCATCGTCATCCGCGACAACCGGCCCGTCGAGCTCACCGTGAGCGAGGTGCTGCGCGCGAACACCGACCAGCTCGTCGCCCTGCTCAAACGCGAGCTGGAGCTGCGCCAGAGCAAGCTGGAGGAAGACCTCTATTTCCGCACGCTGGAGCGCATCTTCATCGAGGAGCGCATCTACAAGAAGATCGAGCAGTGCAAAACGAACGAGGCCGTCCACACCGCCGTGGTGGATGGCTTCAAGCCCTTCGCCGCCGAGCTGCCCCGCGCCCTGGCCGACGCGGACATCGAGCGCCTCCTGCAAGTCCGCATCCGCCGGATCTCGCTCTTCGACATCAGCAAGCACCGCGAGGAGATGGACAAGCTCAAGGCCGAGCTGGCCGAGGTGAAAAAACACCTCAAGAACGTGAAGGCCTACACCATCGCGCATCTCGAGGGGCTCCTAGCCAAATACGGCCCGCAGTATCCGCGCCTCACCAGCAAGAGCAGCCGCCACGAGGAACTGGACGCCAAGGCCGTCGCGTTCAAGGCCTTCAAGGTCGCCTACGACCGCGAGAGCGGCTACCTCGGCTACAAGGTCAACGGCGACGAGTTCAAGCTGGAGTGCACCAAGTTCGACAAGCTGCTGCTCGTGTTCAAGGACGGCACCTACAAGGTCGTCGAGCTGCCCGAGAAGCTCTTCATCGGACCGGAGCTGATCTTCTGCGGCTTCCCCGAGCGCGAGCGCGTCTTCACTTGCGCCTACACGGACCGCAACGCGAGCTACCTGAAACGCTTCACCTTCGGCGGCACCATCCTGAACAAGACCTACAACTGCATCCCGGAGAAGTCGCGCATCCTCCTGCTCGTCGCAGACACTCCGAAAGTGCTCTACGTGCGCTACAAACCCGCGCCGCACCAAAAGGTGTCCCAGCAAACCTGCAACCCGGCGAAGGTCGAGGTCCGCACGCCCAAAACCCTTGGCCGCCAGCTCTCCATCAAGGACATCAGCTCCATCACCCCCGAGCCCACGCGCGGCTGGGATGACAGCGCAGCGACCACGGAGATCGTGTTCGCGTAACCAGCGCGTTCAAAACGCCGCTACTGTTAGCGGCAACCTGTGACCGCCGAGCCTGCGCCTGTTCACGCGCTTCGTTCGACACACAGAGCCTTCCTCCTTTGGCTCGTCTCTGTGTTCATCGCGTCTCTGTGGTCAAATAATTCCCCTGCTTGGTTTTGCAGTTTCCCTTCCCCCATCCCTCCGACATCCTTCCTCGCACGCTATGAAACACGCCCTGCTGCTCTTTGTTGCCATCGCTTCCCTCTGCGGCTTCCTCCACGCCGCTGATGACTACGTCCCCGGCCCGGACTCCAAAAAGCAGCCCGGCGTGCCCGAGGGCGAGGTGCTCAAGTTCAGTTTCGAGAACAGCAAAATCTTCCCCGGCACTTACCGCGACTACTGGGTTTACGTGCCCAAGCAATACGACCCCGCCAAGCCCGCGTGCGTCCACGTCAACCAGGACGGCGTCCAATACCTTGCGCCTGTCGTCTTCGACAACCTCATCCACCGGAAGGAACTCCCCGTCATCATCGGCGTCTTCGTCATGCACGGGCGCGTGAAGGCCGCGACCACGAACGCCCTCGACCGCTTCAACCGCAGCTACGAATACGACGGCCTCGGCGACAACTACGCGCGCTTCATCCTCGAAGAACTTCTCCCCGACGTGGAGAAGCGCACCGCCTCCGACGGCCGCCCCCTCCGCCTCAGCAAGAACGGCAACGACCGCGCCATCTCCGGCTCCAGCAGCGGCGCGATTGCCGCCTTCACCGCCGCATGGGAGCGGCCCGATGCCTTCAGCCGTGTCTTCAGCACCGTGGGCACCTACGTGGACCAGCGCGGCGGAAATGATTATCCCTCGATGATTCGCAAGGCCGAGCCGAAGCCGCTCCGCATCTTCCTCCAGGACGGCAGCAACGACGCCAACGGCGTCGGCGGCAACTGGTTTCTCGCCAATCAGGAGATGTTGAGCGCGCTGGAGTTCGCTGGCTACGAGGTCAACCACGCGTGGGGCGATGGCGGCCACAACGGCAAGCACGGCACCGCCGTCTTCCCCGATGCGATGCGCTGGCTGTGGAAGGACTGGCCCAAGCCCATCACCAAGGGCGTCGGCTCCAAGGCCCCCGTCATGAGCGTGCTCGTCGCCGGGGAGGAATGGCAGCTCGTCAGCGAAGGCCACGGCTTCACCGAAGGCCCCGCCGCGAACGCCAAGGGCGAAGTCTTCTTCACCGACATCCCCAAGAGCCGCATTCACAAGGTTGGCCTCGATGGTAAGGTCTCCGTCTTCGCCGAGAACACCGGCAACGCCAATGGCCTGATGTTCGGCCCCGACGGCCGCCTCTTCGCCTGCGCGAACGGGAAGAAGCAAATCACCGCCTACGACCCGAGCGGCAAGGTCAGTGTCATCGCCGAGGGCATTGAGTCCAACGACCTCTGCGTCGGCACCAACGGCAACCTCTACGTCACCGACCCGCCGAACAAGCAGGTCTGGCTCATCAAGCCCGGTGGCGCGAAAAGCGTCGTGGACAAGGGCCTTGCCTTCCCGAACGGCGTCCGCCTCACACCCGACCAAAGCCTCCTGCTCGTCGCGGACATGCGCGGCCAGTTCGTCTGGTCCTATCACATCAACGCCGATGGCACGCTCGCCGCCAAGCAAGCCTACCACCATCTCCGCATCCCCGACGGCCGCATCGAGAGCGGCGCGGACGGCATGACCACCGACACCCAGGGCCGCCTCTACGTCACCACGCACGCGGGCATCCAGTTCTGCGACCAAGCGGGCCGCGTCAACGGCATCATTGCCAAGCCGCAGCCCAAGTGGATCGCCAACGTCGTCTTCGGCGGTGCGAACCTCGATGAACTTTACGTCTGCTGCTCCGACAAGGTTTACAAGCGCAAGACGCAGGTGAAGGGCGTCCTCTCCTTCCAACCGCCCATCAAGCCACCGACGCCGAGGTTGTGAACTGTGAACAAACGAGCAATGACTTATCACGTAGTAACACGATGGGGGGACTCGGAAGACGCGCCGAACGAGCGCCGGATGAGGGAGATTCTTTCAGAGATCGAGAAGCCTGATGCGGAACACCCGGACGCATGGCTTACTCACGAGAATGGATGGTCGTTAGCGGTTTATGAAAGTGGACTCGTGACGTGGGAGAACGTGGAATCGTCTGGAGAACCTCGGCATCAGGTTGGTGTTTCCAAAAAGAATGCGCTCGAGCTTTGGCTGAAGCTCTCAAGAGGAGAGGTCGAAGCAATTGAGCAGGAGCCTTGGAGTCGGGGCCAGTGTCCTCCGCTAAAGCCTGAGGAGCGCGCCGAATTGGTCAGGAAGGCTGAAGAAGCGACTTTGGCTTCATTTCGGACCTTCTATGACCGACTAGGACCGGAGCGAGTGGAAGTGCCTTGCCGTCACCCGGGCTGCAAAAAGGGTGCGATAACACATGGTTTGTTCTGCCGAGTTCATCATTTTGAGATGATTTACCATCGTCCATGCCCCTTTCAGGACTAGGC
>CAIPBN010000115.1 GCA_903863315.1 uncultured Verrucomicrobiota bacterium
AGAAACATCGCCATGCAGTCCGCGCCGAGCTCCCGCTCGAGGTGGTCCACCATCGCACCGGGGTAATCGCGCGACACCACGCCCGCGCCCATGAGCGCGACGGGATGACAGGCGTAATGCACGGCGAAGGCGCGCGGCTTGCCGGACAAATCCTCGACACGCAGCACGCCCACAGTTGGGTCCACGGGCTGGGTGGGACGACGGGTGGGATTTTCCCAGAGCGGCAAAACGCGGTCGGGCCGGACGTCGCGGCGGTTGTGCGCCATGTAAGCGCTGTCATACGGGCCTTTGCCGGCGACGAGCCGTGCGGGAAAGCGGCTTTGCATGGCTTGGCCAATGGCCGCGATGATCTTCGTCTCGGTCGCGGCATACCACGGATCTTCCGACAGCTTCAGCCAGTTGACGCTGGTGGCCGGACCGTTCGGGTTGCGGGTCCAGTCGGGCGCGGCGGGCGGCTTGATCAGCAAACCACGCGGAGCCATCGCCGCGTGCGTGTGCGTGGCGCAGAGGAGGACGTGATCCACACCCCATTTGGCCTTCGCCTCGGCAATCACCTTCGGCGACGCAAACAGAATCAAGTCCACCGAAACAATGGCGATGGACGTCTTGGCGTCCTTGAGCACGAGCACGCGGGCATAGAGCGGGTCGCGCAGGCGCAAGGGCTGGCCGGCCAGGTTCACGGCGTCCTGCGCTGCGGGAGTGATCTCGACCTTCGCCGTGCCAGCCCAGAGTCCCGACGGGGCCTCAGCCGCGCCGATACCTACAGTCGGGACAACGGAAAGCAACGCGATGCTCAGAAGAATAGCGAGCGAACGGGTAATTTTCATGGCTTCATGTGACCGCTATTCCTTGAGTGCTGCCTGCGTTTCCTGATGCTGCGCCCACGCCGCCGATTGCAACTCCTTCGCCGCCGCCGCCGGCATGTCCGCCGGTGCGGCGAGCCCCATCGGACTGCGCCCCGTCAGCACGCTGTAAATGCTGCACGCGTAGATATATGAACCCCACAGGCCGGGATGCATCTTGTCCTTCGCAAACAGGCTTTCCATCCGCTCGGCGGAAGGCTGGCTGCCAAAGTATTTCGTGTAAGCGGGACTCGCATCCACAATGGCGACCTTCAGCTCTCGTCCCATGTCCAAGTGCAGCCGATGCTGCCGCTCAAACCCCTGCGGGTAGTCGCTCAGGATCGAGGCGGTGCCGAACAAAAGCGTCTTCGCCCCCCTGCTCTTCACCAGATCATGAAACTGCCGGGCGTAAGGCTGGAAGGCCGGCGCCTGGACATTGTAGATGTCCTGCAACACGACGTAATCCCACGTGCCGCTGGCAATCATCCCGCGCGCCGTATTCGTCCCAGTGCCCGCCTCCCAATGACTCCTCAGGGACGCCCCGCCCTTGATGCAGCCGGTAATCTGGATGGGCGGCGCGCCCTTGTCCGATGCCGCGAGGTTCTCGATCAGCTTGTTGCCCACCATCAGCGGACACTGGCTGTTGCCAATCATCAACACGCGCAGCGGCTTGACCGGCACCGGCAGCAACGGCGCGATGACCTGCGCCACCTGCTTGGATTGCAACGCCGTTCCCTCCGCCGAGTAATGCACGCCGCCGCCGTCCCATAACTTCTTCGGATGGTTCGCGACCAGCGTGTAGAGATCGTCCACGACCAGCCCGGCTTTCGCGATGTGCGGGGCGGCGATCTGGTTGCGCTCGATCACGCCCTTGTCCGGCGCATCGTCCTGCTGCTGGCATGGCGTGGTGGTGGCCCAGACGAGCTTTGCGCTCGGCGCGTAGCGTTGCAGCGTGGCCAGCACATCCGGGAAGCCTTTTCGGAAGCCTTCGATGCCGCCGTGGAGGCCGTAGTTGAAGTGGATGACGGCGTAAACATTCTGCCGCAGCACCAGCTTGATCTCGTCGAGCAACGCGGGATCACCCACGGCCTTCGACGTGCCCAGCAACGAAACGTAAGCCTTGTCCTTGAGCGCGGTGCCAACCTCGGAGGCGTAACGCACGGTGATCGAATCGCCGATGAGCAGCACGAGCGGCAAGGCCGGGCCGTTGGAGGGCTTGGTGCGGATGCTGATGGTGCACCAGTCCTGCGCCTCGCGCGGCGTGCGGTAATCGTAGAGGTCTTCGGCGCTGGCAAGCGGCGTTGCGAGCGCGACCAGCGTGGTGAGCGCGAGAAGGAAAATCTTTGTCATAAAAAATCTGCGGTTGCTCAGGGCCGCGGTTCCAACGCCAGCGCCTCGCGGAACTTCGCGAGCGATTCCTTCTCCTTCCCCTGCGCCGCGTAGGCGTGGCCGTAGGCGCGGAGCAACTGGATGCGCCACGTCGGGGCCATGCCGGCCAAGTCACCATATTGCCCGAGCACGGCGAGCGCCTCGTCGGGCTTCACCTGGCTGGTGAGGATGCGTGCGATGGACACCGTGGCGGTGAGCGGCTGCCAGCCCTGGCCCTTCCCAGTGATGGCGAAGGCCTGGCGATACGCGGCGAGCGCCTGCTCATCATTGTTGAGGTTGTTCACGTAATTCTCGCCGAGCGTGAGCCAGATGGCTGCGTTGCTGGGCGCAAGCTTGGTCGCCGCCTTCAAGTCCGTCTCCGCGTGCGGGCCGTCCTTCAGGAAAGAGTAAATCTGCCCGCGCAAGTGCAGCGCCTCGCTGACCTTCCCGCTCGCGCCCACCGGCCAGCGCGCGAAGTCCTCCGCGCCGAACTGCTCGATGAGCTCCTTCCACTTCCTCTCCTGCTGAAGCGCCCGCATCCGCCCGAGCACCGCGTCCGGGTCCGCCGTGTAGGCGCGGTAGTGCGCGGCGACCTGCGCCACCTGCGCGTCGCCGTGATGGAAATAGAAGCGGTTGCGCAGCGCGAGCTTCTGGCCAGCGGCGAGCGTGAAGTCACCGGAGTGCGAGGTGCAGGCCGGGCAATTCGTGCCGTGCGGACGGCAGACAACGGTTTTGTGGTCGCCGTAGTTGCCCTTGAAATGGTCCGTGCCGAAACGGTTGGCCGTCATCAAGCCGTAGGTGCGCGCGTGCCAGTGCGTGGGGAAACGCAGGTTCGCCGGATGGTCAAACATCGCGATGCCCACCGTCTTCCCGCTCGCATCCGGCCCGAAGTAATCCGTCCACTCCGCGCGCTTGCCCCACGCCGCCTCGTTGCGGTCGCCGCGACTGTTCACAATCGTCCCGCTGCCCCGCTCGCCCTTCTCGGATTCGACCTTCATCGTCCCCGCCACGCGCACGAGCAATCCGCCGTCGCGCTTGTCGCCGAAGACCACCGGCGCGTCGGCCGCCTGCAGCTCCACGTCGTAATCCATCAACACCTGCCGGTTCGCCAGCGGTGTGAAGACGAGCCGCACCTGCTCGCGCAGCACCAGTTTGCCGTCGCCCAGCCATTGGTTATGCAGCACCACCTCGCCCGTCTGGCCCGAGCTGATGCGCTCGACCTTCTCCAGCTTCACCTCGGCGGACTGGCCGGGCTTGGGCTTGGGCGGCGACCACCAGAAGTTGAACCCGTTCACATCGCTGTGCGAAAAGCGGATGGAGCGATGATGCGGATGGTCCGCGTCCTCGCCCGCGACGCCCGCCTTCATCGGAAAGTGCCGCGTCAGGTTCTCCCCGTTGGGGCCGATGACGGGATAGAGATACGGCCCGACCCAGTCCTTGTGCCGCCACTCCGTGAACACCTCGCCATCAATCATCACCCGAATGCGGTCTTCCAGTTCCGTGAGCGTGACGGCGGCGGAGAGGTGGCTGGCGCAGCCCAGCACAGCCAGGAGGATGGGGAGCAAGGCGGCTTTCATGAGGTCTGTGTGGCGGGGCATGACGGAACCCGCGTTCCGAAGAGGCGAAGGGGATGGAACATCATGGCGCTTTAATTGATTTGAGTTTGTCCTCGGCGGCCTTCCGCGAACGCGCGTCCACGGATTGGTCGCCAACGATGAGCTGGTAAGTGGCCGCCGCTGCGTCTTTCCGGCCGGCGGCCTGCTGGGTGTCGCCGACCGACAGCAGCAGCGAGCCGCGCCAGAAGCCGGCTTGTTTATCGAGGTCCACTTTGCGCAGCGTCGCCAGGGCTTCCTCGAACTCGCCGCGCTTGGTGAGGATGCGAGCGATGCCCTGGACAGCATAGAACTGGTCGGCGCTGCCAAGGTGCTGGACGCCGGCAATCATCTCGCGGTAGGCGGCCAAGGCACTGGCTTCGTCCTTGAGGTTGCTCTCCCGGTTGCTACCGAGCGCTTGGCGGATGCTGTCGCGAACGCGCGGATCGCTGGTCCATTCCAGCGCCCGGCTCAAGTCGGCCTCCGCCGGCTGGCCCGCCTTGGTGATCGCGTAAGCACGACCCCGGGCGAAGTAACCATCGCCGGCTTTCCAAAATGGCCAGACCCCAATGTCCTCCGCCCTGAACTGCGCGACGACCTGCGGGGCCTTGGCCTGATCGAGCAGGTTCTCCATCAGCACAGTCTGCTTCACGGCGGGGATGGGGATGCGCGCGGCGAGGCCGGCGGCGACCTCGGGTTTGCGGAGGAAGCGGGCAAGGGCGGCGGCCTGTTCGAGGGCGTGGGACTTTTGCAGGTCGGTGAATTTGCCTTCCGCCGCGGCGGTGTAGGCGGCCAGGGCTTCCTCGCGCTTGCCGATGCGCGCCAGGTCGGCGGCGACCCGCGTGGCTTTCAGGAAGTCATCATCCGGCTCGGCGGCGGCAAACTGGAAGGAGTTGCCATCATAGAAGGTGGCGAACTTCATCACATTGTGAAAGTGATCCGCGCCGGTGGGCGACAGGGCGCTGTGCTCCTGGATGCCGTCGCGAACGCGCTGGCGGCAGACGTTGATGTGCCAGGGGAGGCTCCGGGTGGGCTTGCGACCGATCACCTGGTGAAGCGGATCATTCTCGTCCTGAATCACCGGGATGCGCAGCTCCACCGTCCAGTGGTCCGCCGCGATGTGCGTGGCCACCTCGGCCTGCGAATCCCAACTGAACCACGCGTTGCGCGCCGCGGAACGGTCGAGATCAGCGATGGCCCCGGAAG
>CAIPBN010000116.1 GCA_903863315.1 uncultured Verrucomicrobiota bacterium
AGCAACCACACAACGCTAATGTGATCGGCAAAACGACGAGGAAAAAGATCCAATATCTTGACTGCATATCCTATGAAGTGGAGTGGACCCTGAAGCAGGCTAGAAAATATGGCAAGTTGAGACCGAAAGCATGCGGGCATTTTGATCGATGCTGCCGCTAGCGCTTAGAGTATCGGATTTAGCTGCTCCTAGGGACAGCTAGAGCAACTACTTGTCTCTATGCGTCGGCTGGGGCTTGCCGGGGCGAAAGTGTTCGAGGTGTTCCAGACGCAGGAAGAGCTCCGGGTGCTGCTTGCCGGTTTCCGTGAGCGCCGTGTTGAGTGCGGCGTTGAGCGCATCAGGCGAGCCTTCGGCGCGGCAGTTGATGATGAGCTTGCCGGCGTCCAGCCAGTCGGAAAGTTCCTGCGACAGTTCGGGGACGAAGTCATTCCGCACGAGGTTGATGACGGCGAGGTCACCGAGGCCTGCCTCCTCCGGCTCCAGGGTCATCTTGAGGTGCGCGACTTCCGCGCCGGCCTCCACCAGCAGGCGGCGGAGCGTGTCGGCGAGGTCACAGATGACTTGGTTGCCGTCGAAGCCTTTTTGGTTCGAGAGGCTCACGGTCGCGTTCAGCCAGCCGAGCAGCGCTTCGCCTTCGGCATAGACTTCGTAGTCCACGTCCATCGCCACGCGCGCGACTTGCTCGGAGGCGGTGATTTGGTTGAACCAGTCATCGATCCCAGCCCCGGTGCGCGCGGAGACGGCGAGCACCTTGGCGCGCGGGAATTCCTCGGACAACCGCAGGCGCAGGCGGTCAAGCTGCGGGGTGTCGAGCAGTTCGCGCTTGTTGATGACGATGAGATCGGCCTCCTCAAGCTGCTTGCGGTAGATGTAGAGCACCTTCTCGGAGAACTGCCCGCCCGTCGTGAGGCCGAGCACGCGCTGGGCGCGAATGGGGTCCACGAGCACGCTCAGGGGCGCGATGAGAAACTGATCGCCATACATCCGGCGCAGCGGGTAGGTGACGGTCGCGACGAGGTCGGTGCAACTGCCGACCGGCTCGGCGATGAAGACCTCGGGGCGCGACTCGGCCTTGAGTTTGTCCGCCGCATCCACGAGCGAATTGAAGCGGCAGCAGAAGCAGCCGCCGGGGATTTCCTCCGTGGCGAAGCCGCGCGAGCGGAGCATGGCGGTGTCCACGAGTTCTTTGCCCTGGTCGTTGGTGATGAGGCCGACACGCAGGCCCTGCGCGGTGAGGCGCTCGGCGAGCTTGGCGACGGCGGTGGTTTTGCCGGCACCGAGGAAGCCGCCGAGCATTATGTAACGGGCTTTGTTCATGAGTTCGGGAGAGTGATTAGTAATTAGTGATTTGTGGAGAACCGTGCTTTGGGCGTGGGCGGTGCGAACTAACTACTAAGCACTAATTACTTTCCCTCCTCCGCGTGTTCGCGCTCCAAAATCTTGTCAATCGTCTTGTCCAGCAGCTTCACGTAGGCATGCACGTCGAGGCAGCGGGATTCGGGCGTGCCAGTGGCGGCGTAGAGCCAGCCGTTGCCGTGCGGGTCTTTGTTCACCGTCGTGATTTTGGTCTTCAGCAGCGGGTTCGCGCCGAGGAACTCGCCGTCCACAATGCAATAGACATCCGAGATGGCCTTGAAGCCCTCGAGCCACCCAACCACCTGCCCGCACGCGACCTTCGTGCCCGGCTCCGCTTCCCAGCCGCACTCGACCATGTCGCCGAGCATGCGCGTGGCGAACTTCGTGATGCCCACGCGCCACGACCCGTCCGCCTGCCGCGCCGCCCACGCGTGCGACGGGCTGTAAAGTGTGTCGAGCGGCAACTGCGCGGAGAACCGCGAGCGTTTGTAGGCCAGGAATTTCTGTGGGGCTTGGCTCATGCGAATCCGTGTAAGAGACGAGGTAACGAGTCTCTAATCAATTCCTGAATTGCGGTGCGAAGGCCGGAGCTGAACGAGAATTGAGACTCCTCACGTCGTCTCCTACGGGGAACGTCACAGCTTCTTCGCGAAGCTTTCGAGGGACTTTGCGAACTTCTCCGGCGCGAAGTCGGGGAGGGATTGGGCGAGCGCGAAGAGTTCCTTCAAGTCTGGTTCCAGCTTGGCGAGTGCAGGCTTGTCCAACGGGGCGGTGAGGCGGTCGAGGGCGAGGACGAGGCGCTCGGCTCGGCGCGCTTGCTGGAGGCGGGGGATTTTGGCGTCGGCGAATTCGCCGTGCGTCTTAGCGAGGCGCTGGAGGGCTTGGCGCGTGAGGTCGTGGCTCCACTCCATCTCGGCGGCGCGGCGGGCGAGGGTGTCGGCGGTGGCGTGAGTCTGCGTGGCGTTCGCGGCGGATTTGAGCGCGGGCAGGGCGGAGTCGAGGCCGTCGAGTTTTTGCAGGAGCCAAAGGGTGCCGGCCCAAGGTGCGGTGAGTTTCTCGCCGGGAGTTTTCTCCTGAGCGAGCTGTGCGCTCATCTCCCGAAGGGCGACGGCCTGGCCAACGAGCCAGGCTTTCGGGCCGTGCCAGTCGCCTTTCTCACGCCAGTGTTTGGGCTGGGAGACGGCCTGCCCATCCAGCTCGAAGAGGAGTTCAGGATGGCCGGCGGCAAGCAGGGCGGGTTCCACCGTTTGGTGGCAGGCGACGCAACTGTTTGCGCGCACGTAGAGGTGGTTCAGGTCGCGCAGGCCAAGCAGCACGCGGTCGCGGTGGCTGAAGTCGGGGCGCGTGTGGCTGCGAATCCACTTTTCGGCAGGGCCATGGCAGCTTTCGCAGGAGACGCCTTCAGTGGGTTTGATGACGTCGGCGAGGAAGGCGGACTTCGGCACGTCGTGGAAGGGCGCGTGGCAGGTCGTGCAGCGGGAGCTGGTGGCGGCGTCGGGGATCTTCAGCGCAGC
>CAIPBN010000117.1 GCA_903863315.1 uncultured Verrucomicrobiota bacterium
AGGCCGTGACTACGCCCCCTCGCCGTATCTGGAGGTGCTCAAGGATTTCCGCAACGACTTCACCGTGATGTCCGGCCTGGCGCATCCCGAGGTCGGGTCCAGCCACGATTCCATCTACAGCTTTCTCACCGGCGCGCCGCATCCGGAGATTCGTGCCGGCTTCCGCAACAGCATTTCCGTGGACCAGTTCGCGGCGGAGCGCATCGGCGGGCAGACGCGTTTCCCGAGCCTGTCGCTGTCGGCGGAGGGCTTCGGGCTATCGTGGACACGCAGTGGCGCGCTGGTGCCGCCGGACCTGTATCCCGCCAACGTCTTCGCACGGCTCTTCCTCGAAGGCCGGCCCGACGAGGTGCAAGCGCAGGCGCGGCGATTGCGCGACGGCCAGAGCATCCTCGACACCGTGCGCGAGCAGGCACGGCGCTTGCAGCCGTCGCTGGGCACGCGCGACCGCGAGAAGATGGACGAGTATTTCACCAGCGTCCGCGAGCTGGAGCAGCGCATGGTCACGAACGAGGAATGGTCGAAGAAGCCCAAGCCGAAGGTCGAGGCGAAGCCGCCGCAGAACAACCTGAACTCCGCCGACCTCATCGGCAAAAACCGGAGCATGTTCGACCTCATCCACCTCGCGTTGCAGACCGACTCCACTCGCCTCATTTCGATGCTCCTCCTCGGCACGAGCCTGGTGCCGCCGATTCAAGGCGTCTCGCAAGGCCACCACGACCTCTCGCACCACGGTCAGGACCCGGCGAAACTCGCGCAGCTCAAGACACTGGAAATCGAGAAGATGAAGACCCTCGTCGAGCTGCTCACGAAGCTGAAGCAGACCGAGGAGCAGGGCGAAAGCTTGCTGGACCGCACGATGGTCTTCTTCAGCAGCAACCTCGGCAACGCGAGCAACCACTCCACACGCAACCTCCCCGTGCTCCTGGCCGGCGGCGGCTTCAAGCATGGCCAGCACCTCGCCTTCGACCCGAAGTCCCCGCCGCCGCTCTGCAACCTCTACGTCTCCATGCTCCAGCGCATGGGCATCGAGACCGAACGCTTCAGTTCGGGGACAGGGCCGTTGAAAGGGCTGGAAATGATGGGTTGAAGTGGCGATTTTCTGCCCAGCACATGTGCTTCACCATTTCTGCTGTCCTCTCTGACCTGGCACGCCAAACCTCACGGGCCCTCCCCTGCCTCATCACCGTGCGACGCAGGGTGCTGGCGGTCGGACTGCCCGTTGTCTTGTCCGCAGTGGCATCTCCCGCAGCGAGCCTCACCGACGCGCCGACCGCAGCCTTCCTGAAAGACCACTGCCTCCGCTGCCACGGGCCGGAGAAGGTGAAGGGCGACCTGCGCCTCGACCAGTTGGACACAGATCTTGCCAAGCCGAGCACGTTTGAACGCTGGCGGGAGATTGTGTCGCGCGTGCAGTCCGGCGAGATGCCGCCGAAGAAGGAGCCGCGTCCCGAACCGGCGCAGGTGCAATCCTTCGTCCGGCAGTTGACCGCACGGCTGGACGAGGCGGCAGCGAAGCATCGCGCGGCGGGCCGCACCGTGCTGCGCCGGCTCAACCGGGTGGAATACGAGAACACGGTGCGTGACCTCTTCGCGGTGAACGTGATGGTGAAGGAGATGTTGCCGGAAGACACCATCGCGCAGGGTTTCGACAACGTGGGCGCGGCGCTGAACGTGTCGCCGGTGCTGATGGAGCGCTATCTCGAAGCGGCGGACGCGGTCATCACGGCGGCGCTCGCGCCCGTGCACAAGCTGGAGAGCAAGCAGGAGCGCTTCGACTTCTACGAGTCGTTGCCCAAGTGGTTCGCCAACGGCGTTTACAAGCAGGACGACGGTGTCGTGCTCTTTCGTGGCGGCGCGACGGACGTGCGGCAGTTCAAGGCGCCCGCGCCGGGCCGCTACAAGTTCCGCATCGCCGTGTCCGCGCACAACTCGCCGACACCGCTGCCGCTGGGCCTGCTGCTGGGCAACTTCGTGGTGAGCGGCAATTACGCGCGGCACATCGGCTACTTCGACGCGCCGCCGGGACCGAAGCCGACGGTCATCGAGTTCGAGGAACGCCTCGGCGCGAAGAACGACACGGTGAAGCTCATGCCGATGGCGCTGCCGTTCGTGTATCTCAAGCAGGAGACGATGGCGGATTATCCGGGGCCGGGGCTGAAGGTGCATTGGGTCGAGACGGAAGGGCCGTTCCCGGAGGCGTGGCCCACGGAAAGCTACCGCCGCGTGTTCGGCGACGCGGATCCGAAGAAGGGCACGCTGGCGGACGCGGAGAAGTTGATTCGCACGCTGCTGCCCCGTGCGTTCCGCCGCCCGGTGAAAGAAGGCGAGGAGAAGCCCTTCGTCGCCGTCGTGGCGCAGTCCTTGGAGATGGGCCAGCCGTTCGAGGCCGCGTTGCGCGCCGGCTACAAGGCGGTGCTGGCCTCGCCGAAATTCCTCTACTTCCGCGAGCCAGCCGGCCCACTGGACGACCACGCGCTGGCGTCACGCCTGTCTTACTTCCTCTGGAGCACGATGCCGGACGAACCGCTACTCGCACTGGCGGCGAAGGGCGAGTTGCGCAAGCCCGACGTGCTCCGCGCGCAGGTCGAGCGGATGCTGAAGCACCCGAAGTCGCAGGCGTTCACCGAGAACTTCACCGGCCAGTGGTTGAGCCTGCGCGACATCCAGGCCACCACACCGGACAAGGCGCTTTATCCCGAGTTCGAAGAGCTGCTGGAGTGGAGCATGGTGCGGGAGACGCATCTGTTCTTTGGGGAGTTGCTGAAGAACAACCTCGGCGTGCGCAACTTTGTGGACTCCGACTTCGCCATGCTAAACGCCCGACTCGCCACGCACTACGGCATCCCGGACGTGCAGGGCGTGGCGTTCCGCAAGGTCGCGCTGAAGCCGGAGTGGCATCGCGGCGGCGTGCTCACCCACGCGAGCGTGCTGAAGGTGACGGCCAACGGCACGACGACCTCGCCAGTGTTGCGTGGCGTTTGGCTGCTGGACCGCATCCTCGGTCGGCCTGCGCCGCCACCACCGCCGAACGTCCCCGCCGTGGAGCCGGACATTCGCGGCGCGACAACCATCCGCGAGCAGCTCGCCAAACATCGTGCAACGGAGAACTGCGCCGGCTGCCACGCACGGATAGACCCACCGGGATTTGCACTCGAGAACTACGACGTCATCGGCGGCTGGCGGGAGAAGTATCGCATCGTGGCCGAGCAAAAAAACCGGGTGAACAACCGCACTGGCCCGCTTGGGAAATATCTCAAAGCCTACGAGTTCGGCCTTGGCCGGCCCGTGGAGGCCGGCGACGAATTGCCCGACGGCCGGAAGTTCGCGACCGTGGAGGAGTTCAAGAAGCTGCTGCTCACCGACCCCGCGCAAATCGCCCGCAGCCTGAGCGAGAAGCTGGTGACTTACGCCACCGGCCAGCCCGTCGGCTTCGCTGACCACGCGGCGGTGAACAAGATTCTGGCGGACGCCAAACCAACCGACTACGGCCTGCGTTCGCTGGTGCACGCGGTTGTGGCCAGCGAGTTGTTCCAAAGCAAATAGGAATTTCTCAAGTGGCGATCCGGTATCAGGACCTGGGTCAAACCGCCGGCCCCAAGGTGAGCTGGCAAAGGGCGGCGTGCTGCCAGTGCATTGCCCATCCGGCCAGCAGCAGCAGCCCAGCCACCCAGTCACGCCGCCCAAACTTATCATTCACTCCACGGGCGCGCACGAATTCCAGCAAAGCACCCGTTGGACAGCCGTATTTGCAGTAGGCCTTGGGCACGAACAGGGCCGCGACCAGCCCAACGACCGCCACCGAGATGGTGGCGACCCCGGCAGAGCGAATCACGTAGGCATCAAAGGGCTCCAGACTGGCGAGATCGAAGTCCAACGGCAGCATCACCACGATCAGGACAAAAGCCAGCAGGGCCGCCGGGACCCACCGCAACCCCCGGTCGAGCGCAGCCGGCACCGACCAACGCCAGTGTTGCGGGGCATGACGTGCCACCACCTCCTGCAACGCGCCATGCGGACACAGCTGCTGGCAGTAAAGCGGACGCCGCGATGCCCACGGCACAAGGACAGCCGCAGCCGCAAACAGCACCAAACCCGGGGCCATGCGCCAGGCGATACCTGACTTAGCCCAGCCGGTGAACAGCGACTGGGCAAGCAGGTCGCCGTTCAAAAATCCCACATAGCCAATCACGAGCCACTGGAACCAACGCCGCCAGCGCTCACGTCCCTCGGCATTGGCCAAGCTCAACCACAAGGCGAGCGCGAGCACAGCGGCCAGCCCGATGTCCCGAGTCCCCCAGCGGACCGGCTGCGGGCGCAACTCCCCTTGCGCGACTCGGAAGCGATGGACTATGCCTTCCGCGACCGCGAGGCTGGTCATGGTGGCCCCCGAGACACCTTCCACCCCAGCCTGCTTCAGGTCCATCCCAGCGACTTGGTCCCAATTCATCTGGTTCCATGTTTTGCGAAAATGCCGCTCGGCCAGCACATCCCCGACATGCGTCCGGGTGTCCTCCGAGTGGCGGATCTTGAAGCCCAGCACCTGCCCGTTGGAGTCCAACGCCACCAACGTGTCCGTGATGCCGCAGTAGCCAATGATGCGGTTCGCGTGCGGGAGCGTGCGGACCACATAGCCGAGTTCCCCGCCGGCCTTGTCCAGCACATGGAAGCCGCCACGCGCCGTCAGATCGAGCCGCAGCCCGGCGGCATTGGTGAACCAGCTCGCGACCTCCTCGACGCGCACCGGGCGGTCGCCCTCCACCCGCAGCCGCGCATGGTGCGTGCGGATGAGCCAGGCCACGGCCAGCAGGATTCCGAGCCGGTAGAGTTGAAGCAGGGCGGCAGGCGCACGCACGCGCCAAGTGTTCCGTCCCCGGCGGGAAAGGAAACGAGATTGTGATGAAAAACCTTTTGACCCCTGCGAAGGCCCTTCCCTAAGCTGGACACGAAAATCGTTTCAAACCAACAACACTACCTATGAGCACTTACGTTCCCATGATCAGTTCGGGCGTCGCCGGCCCCCTCGGCGCGCTGCACCTCCCCCGTCTTTGGCTGAAGGTTTCCCTCGAAGCCGCCGGCAAGCTCGCCGCCGGCTACCCCGGCCTGGGCAAGGGCTATGACCAGATGACCTGCGACGCGCTCGGCCTCGATGCCGCCGCGGTGGTGGAGTTCATCAAGAGCAACAAGCCGACCTATCCCGCTTTCGAAGCCTGGGTGAAAAAGAACGGCAAGAAGCTGACCAAGTCCGACATCCACCGCCACAACCTCGCCATCCTCGGCTACTGCCATGACGACGCCACCCGCAAGGGCATCCTCAGCGCCAGCGGCCTCGCTGACGACGGCAGCACGCTGCCCGGCGCAGTGGACCTGAACAACCTCGACGACTGGTTCGAGTTCCACGCCGCCGTGCTCAAGTAAGCTGCGGTCCAATTCCATTCGCGCCAGCCGGTGAAGGATACTTCACCGGCTGGTTGCTTTTGGCGGGCAACAGTCGAGCGATGGATTAACGGAGTGCTCCCTCCACCACTCCCACCTGCCCCTCTCCTCACGCCAGCAGCCCGCGCAGCACCTCGCCATGCACATCCGTCAGCCGGAACTCGCGGCCTTGATACTTGAAGGTGAGCCGCTCGTGGTCGAGGCCGAGGAGGTGGAGCACCGTCGCGTTGAGGTCGTGGACGTGGACGGGATTCTCCGCCGGGCTGAAGCCGAAGTCATCGGTGCGGCCATAGGTAACACCGCCTTTGATGCCACCACCCGCCAGCCACATCGTGTAGGCATCCTTGTGGTGATCGCGGCCCGGGTTGGTGGACTTGCCGTCGCCGTCAATGCCCTGCCGCAACGGCGTGCGCCCAAATTCCGCGCCCCAGATGACGAGCGTGTCGTCGAGCAAGCCGCGTGATTTGAGGTCCGTGATGAGACCAGCCATGCCCTGATCCACATCGCGACACTTCGCGGGCAGGCGCGATGAAAGGCCCGAGTGGTGATCCCAGTCGGCGTCGTATAGCTCGACCACGCGCACGCCACGCTCGATGAGTCGGCGCGCGAGCAGGCAGTTATTCGCGAACGACGCCGCGCCCGGCTTCGCGCCGTAAAGGTCGAGCACCGACTTCGGCTCCCGCGAAATGTCCATCAGCTCCGGCACGCTGGTCTGCATCTTGAACGCCATCTCGTATTGGCTGATGCGCGTGGCGATTTCGGGATCGCCCACGTCGGCAAGCTGACGTTCGTTGAGCGACTTCACGGCGTCGAAGATGCGCCGTCGGTCGTCCTGCGACTGGCCTTTCGGATTGCTGAGAAATAGCACCGGGTCGCCGCTGGAACGGAACTGGATGCCCTGATACACGCTGGGGAGAAAGCCATTCGCCCAAAGCGACGTGCCCGCGCCTCCGAGCGGGCCGGACAGCAGCACCGTATAGGCCGGCAAGTCCTGATTCTCCGTGCCCAGCCCGTAAGTCACCCACGACCCGAAGCTCGGCCGCCCACCGCGTCCGAAGCCCGTGTGCAAAAACATCTGCGCCGGCGCGTGGTTAATCTCCTCCGTGTGCAGCGTCTTCACGATGGCGATGTCGTCCGCGACCTTCGCCAAGTGCGGCAGCGTCTCGGAAATTTCCTGTCCGCTGCGCCCGTGCTTGCCGAACTTAAACTTCGTCCCCGCGAGTTGCATCTTGCCGCCAATGAACGCGAACCGCCGCCCTTTCAACAATGACTCCGGACAATCCTCGCCATCGCGCTTCACCAGCTCGGGCTTGTAATCAAACATGTCGAG
>CAIPBN010000118.1 GCA_903863315.1 uncultured Verrucomicrobiota bacterium
GAGTTGGTCGCGGGCGTCTTTGTCAAAGGACCAGCGGGAGATGGGCTGGGGGGGGACGGCGGCTTCCAGCCGCCGCTCGGGCGTGCTGGGGGCGGCGGGCGGCGGTTGCAAACCGCCGGCACGGGTGGCGAGGACCTTCGCGCGGGCTTCGGCTTCGAGGGCGGTGAGGTCGGCTTCGAGTTTTGTGACACGCTGGTTGAGCGCGGCGAGTTGCGGGTCGGCGTTGGAGCCACGCGTGAGTTGAGTGATGAGTTGCGGGATGGCGTCGCGCCAACTGTCGGCGAGGGCGGACTTGATTTGGGCTTTGAGCGAGAGGAGTTCGGAGCGGCTTTTGTTCAGCACTTCCGGCGAGTCGAGTTGCACCTGCGCGGGGCGGGCGGCGGCGAGAATGCCGTAGAGCGCGTAGTAATCGCGTTGGCTGATGGGGTCGAACTTGTGGTCGTGGCAGCGGGCGCAGGATGTCGTGAGACCTTGGAAGGCCTTCGAGAGGACATCAATCTGGCTGTCCACGGCCTTCACCTGGTCGTCGAGCGTGTCCACGGGCTGGAAGCCGTGTTCGACAAGCCGGAAGTGCGCAAGGCCGAGGCGGGATTCGTTGAGGCCGTTGATTTGGTTGATGCGCGTTCGTTCCGAAGGCAGCAAATCACCGGCGATGTGTTCCCGGATGAGTTGGTCGGCGGGCACTTCGGCGGCGAAGGCGCGGATTATGTAATCGCGGTAGCGCCAAGCCTGCGGGATTTCGGGGTCGCCCTCGGAGCCGTGCGTCTCGGCGTAGCGGACGAGGTCGAGCCAGTGGCGCGCCCAGCGTTCGGCGAAGGCGGGGCTGGTCAGTAGCCGGTCGGTGAGCCTCGCCAATGCGGAATGCGGAATGCGGAATGCGGAATCTTTGCTGCGCGCGGTCTCGCAATCGCTCAGGAACGCCTCGACTTCGGCGGCAGTTGGCGGCAAGCCGGTCAGCGCGAAGGTGAGCCGACGGATGAAGGAGCGCGGGTCGGCGTCCGGGCCGGGCGCGAGGCCGTGCGACTCTATCTGCGCGAGAAGGAAGCGGTCAACGGCGTTGGTGCTCCAGGCGGAATTCTTCGGCGTCGGCACCGCAGGTTTTTTTAGCGGTTGAAAGCTCCACCATTGGCGACGGAAGGCGAGCGTGTCGGCCCAAGTGGCTGACTGCGCGGGTGCGGTTGCCGGGGCCGATCTGGTGCGCGGGTCTGGTGCGCCTTGGCGAATCCACTCGGCGAAATTCGCGAGCGCGCGGGCGTCAAGCTTCGCGCCGTTCTTGGGCATCTTCAGTTTCTGGTGCGTGTGGCGGAGCACTTGGATGAGCAGGCTGGAGTCGGGTTGGCCGGGCACGAGGGCCGGGCCGGATTCGCCGCCCTTGAGCAAGCCGTCCCGCGTATCGAGCGCGAGACCGCCCTTCCTTTTCGTGGAGGAATGACACTCGTAGCACTCAGCAGCAAGGACAGGGCGGATATTCTTCTCGAAGAACTCGATTTGGGTGGGCGTGGACGTAGCGGAGAAGGCGTGACCCGTGAGGAAAACGAAGGCGAGTGCGGCCAAGGCGGTCCGCCTGAACGCAGAGGCGCAGAGGACGCGTAGTGGCGCGGAAAGTGGGATAAAGCGAGCTTGGCGCGCCCTGGTAGTTGTCTTGTGCCCGTTCATGCCCAGTTCAGTTTATTCAGTCGCTGTCAGTTGCAGTTTCCATCCGCGATGGCGCAGCAAGTCGAGCAGCACCGCGCCCAGTATGACGAGGCCGAGGATGACTTTCTGTGTGTAGCTTTCGACGTTCATCAGGTTCATGCCGTTCTGGATGACGGCGATGATGAGCGCGCCGGTGAGCGTGCCGAACATCCGACCCGTCC
>CAIPBN010000119.1 GCA_903863315.1 uncultured Verrucomicrobiota bacterium
CGCTGGTCCTTCGACAAAGACGCCCGCGATCAACTCGGCTCCCTCCACGGCGAACTTCTCGGCGGCGCAACCCTCCGCAACGGCCGCCTCATCCTCGACGGCAAGGAAGCCCACCTCCGCACCGCGCCACTGGGCCGCGAACTCCGCGAGAAGACCCTCGAAGCCTGGGTCGCGCTCGCCAACCTCGACCAGTCCGGCGGCGGCGTGCTCACCGTGGAGACCAGCAACGGCTCGGTCTTCGATGCCATCGTCTTCGGCGAAAAATCGCCCCGGAAGTGGGTCAACGGCAGCAACAACTTCCTTCGCTCTCGCACCCTCGACGGCATGACCGAGACTGCCAAGCCCGGCGAGCTCATCCACCTTGCCGTCAGTTATCGCGCCGACGGCACCATCGCCTTCTTCCGCAACGGCCAGCCTTACGACTCAGCCCACAAGCCCGCCACGCCGCTCTTCGCCTTTCCCGCCGACGCCCATGTGCTGCTGGGCCGTCGCCACACAGGCGGCGGTCGTGCCTTCCTAGCTGGCGAGATTGACGAGGCCCGCCTCTACGACCGAGCGCTCACGCCGGAGGAAATCGCCGCGTCCTTCCGCGCCGGCCCCGTTGGCGTCAGCGCCGAGGAAATCGCGAAAGCCATGTCGCCCGAGCAGAAGACACAGCACGCCGCGCTCACCGCCGACTTGACGAAGGCCCGCGCCGAGCTTGCTGCCAAGGCCCCTTCCACCGCCGAAGACGCCCTCGCCACCGCGCTCAAGGACGCGCAAAGCAACGTCGCCAACCCGCTGCACGCCTGGGCGAAATTGAGCAAGCTGGATGGCCCCGCCTTCGCCAACGGCTGGGCGGACGTGACGAAGAACTGGCGCGAACAACTCGCCGCCGCGCAGCAGCACAACGCGCAGTTCACGAACGCCTGGGGCTTGGCCAAACCCACCGCCGCCGCCCAGTGGTTCCGCGAAGGCAACGCGTTCGGTAGGGACACGCTGCCGCGTGTTCTCCCCGGCGACTTCACCGTCGAACCCGACGGCGACCGCGTGCTGAAGGGCCTCCTCCCCGCCGCCGTGTCTTCGCACCTCCTCTCCGAGAAGCACGGCGGTCTGCTCACCTCCCCGCGCTTCCGCGTCACCACCGACAGCATCAGCGTGCGCGCCGCCGGTGGCAAAGGCGCGATGGTCCGCGTCATCGTGGACAACTACCCGCTCGGCTCGAACCCCATCTTCCCCAAGTCCGAGCTGACGCGCGACGAACCCGGCTGGGTGCGGATGGACACTGCGTATCGCAAAGGCTCGTGGGCCTACATCGAATTCGGCACCGCAGACGACCTCACGCGCAAGCTCGGCAAGAACAGCGACCCCGTCGGTCGCTCGTGGTTCAGCGTCGAACGCGTCGTCTTCCACGACAAGGACGCGCCGCGCGAAGAGCCGCTCGCGCCCGCCGTGCTTTTGGAGCGCGGACGCCCACGTCCGCAGCCGCCAACCCAGCCCTATGCGGACGTAGACGTCCGCGCTCCAACCGACACGCTCGCCCTAGCCGCCGCCTACTCCGAAACCCTCACCACCGCCGTGCAGGCTTTTCGCGACGGCCAGCTCACCGAGGAGCAGCGCGCCTTCCTCGACTACTTCCTCCGCCGCACCCTGCTCCCCACTTCGCTCAAGTCCCTGCCAAAGGTCGCCCCACTCGTCGCCGAGTATCGCCGGCTCGAAGGCGAAATCCCTACGCCCCGCCGCGCCCCCGGCGTCATCGAAGGCACCGCCTTCGACTCTCCTCTCCTCACTCGCGGCGACCACACCAAACCCGGCGACCCCATCCCGCGCGGCTACCTCGAAGTCCTCCACCGCCCGACCAACACGCCCCAGACGCCAGACGCCAGACCCAATCCCCTCCCGCCGCCCCGCCTCGCCCTCGCCGAATCCCTCGCCTCCCCGCAAAACCCGCTCACCGCCCGCGTGATGGTCAACCGCGTCTGGCACCACCTCTTCGGGCGCGGCCTCGTCCCGTCGGTGGACAACTTCGGCCGCCTCGGCGACCAGCCCACGCATCCCGAATTGCTCGATCATCTCGCCGCGCAGTTCATCGCCGAGGGCTGGTCCTTCAAGAAACTCATCCGTCAGCTCGTCACCACGCGCGCCTACCAGCTCGCCAGCGAACCCACCGCCGTCGCCCGCGAGCGCGACGCC
>CAIPBN010000120.1 GCA_903863315.1 uncultured Verrucomicrobiota bacterium
GGCGTGGATGTGGGCTGTGACGCGCGCCATGCGCCCCTGATCGTCACTGGCCAGGCTCGGCATGAAACCGGCGCTGGCGATGGGCCGGAGTTCACGCGACAGCGCAAGGGTTTCCAGGATGTCCAGCAATGCCGCGACCCGGTTCAGCCCCTTTGCCTCAGGCAAACGTTGCATTCGGTCCGCCACCACATCGCGCGTGCGGCCGGTCACATGCAGCCCACGCCCCGCGCGCTGGAGCAGTCGCTTCACGCCGGCGGCCTCGGGGATTTCCAGAAATTCCCGCCCCAGCCACGTGCCGAGAAAGCGTGCGACAATGGCGTGGACCGCGCCGCGCCCGCCGCCGGCGTCCTGCTGCCAGACGTGGGGGAGGTTCGAGCCGACCAGCACGAGGTCACCGGATGTGAGCGGCGTGATGTTGTCGCCCACCAGCCGGTAGCCGGTGCTCTTGAGGGCGAGGGTGATTTGAAACTCCGGGTGGAAGTGCCACGTCGCTCCATAGCCCGCCCCCCGCACGACCTCGCAGTGGAACGATTCCCACTGCCGCTGCGGCGTCTGCTCGAAGACCGGTTTCACGCCGCCACTGTAGCCGCCGCCGTGGGGAGGCGGAAGGTGGAAGAACGTGGCGACTTGGTGGGGAAGCTGCTTGCGGCCCCGGGACGCAGGTGAGCCTTGATGGTTTACGGCTTCTTCACCGCGCCGAAGACCTGTTTGAGGAGATCAGTGGTCCGTGCAGCCGGGTTTTCACGGATGCGCTTCTCCTCTTCCGCCACGACCTTGAACAAGCCGTCCATTGCCTTGCCCGTCACGTAGGCATCCACGTCGAGCGTGGCGGCATCGAGGCCGAGGTTCTTGCCAAACGCACCGCCGAATGTCTGCGCAAGCCCGGCGGCGGGACCGGCCTTGGCCAGCATCGCCTTGTAGGCGCTGGTCACGCCGGCGGCGTCCGTCGCCTGCTTCACGATGGGGAGGAACTGAGTGTGAAGCGCGTTCGTGCTGGTGCGGCGGAAGTATTGCGTCGCCGCATCGTTCGGGCCGGTGAGGATGGCCTTTGCGTCCGCCACAGTCATTTGGCGGATGGCCTCGCCAAAGACGGTTGCAGCAGCGGGCACGGCTTTTTCCGCCGCGCGGTTCATCGTGGTGACGAACTCGTCGGCCAGCGCCTCCTGCTTCAGCTTGCGGAGCGTCTGATCCACCTTTTGCAGGCTCGCCGGCATTGGAATCTTCACGTTGAGATTGGTGAGGAAGCCGCCGTTGGTGCCGAGTTGTTTCACGGCGCGCTCCGTGCCCTTGGCCAGCGCCTCCTTGAGCGCCTTGGCGGTCTGGTCCTCGGTCAGACTGCCCAGTGAAGGCAGGGCGTTGGTCGCGCCGGCTTTCTTCTTCAACTCATCGAGCAGGTTGAACTGGGCCTGGGCCGACTGGTGCAGAAGCGTGACGAGGAAAAGGGTGAGGAGAATTTTCATGCGAGTGTGATGTGGGCTTGAACCGTTGGCGTGTTCGTGGCGAACCTAGCCGGACCACGGCATGACCGCAACCCAGTCCATCGTCATCGTCGGCGCGGGCGTCTTCGGCCTCACCGCAGCGTTGACTCTCCGCCAGCGGGGTTGGCGCGTCACGATCCTTGACCCCGGACCGGTGCCCACGCCCGCGGCGGCGTCCACGGACATCAGCAAGGTCGTGCGGATGGACTACGGTGCGGATGAGTTGTGGACCGAGCTGGGTCGTAAATCGCTTGAGCGTTGGCCGGGGTGGAATCGTGAGTCAGGCCAGCCGCTGTTTCACAACGACGGCTTTCTCGTCTTGTCCCGCGCGCCGATGCAACCGGGCGGTTTCGAGTTCGAGAGCTTCAAGCTGCTCACCGCGCAGGACGAAAAGCTGGAGCAGTTGAACTCCAGCTCGCTTGCCGCCCGCTTCCCTGCGTGGGCGTCGGAGCACTATCCCGACGGCTACCTCAATCCGACTGGTGGCTGGGCGGAGAGCGGAAAGGTTGTTGCATGGCTGGCGCAGAAGGCCCGGCGCGAGGGCGTGGAAGTCTTCGAACACTGCGCATTCGCCCAGTTCCTGGAGGACGGCTCGCGCGTGGTCGGGGTGCAGGCGAAAGACGGCCGCGAATTCCGTGCCGACCTGACGCTGCTCGCGACGGGCGCATGGACGCCAACGTTGCTGCCGGAGTTGAGTGATGTGATGTGGGCGACCGGCCAGCCCGTGCTGCACTTCCGCGTCGCGAATCCAGCGGAATGGCAGGCACCGCGCTTCCCGGTGTGGGCGGCGGACATCGGGCGCACGGGCTGGTATGGCTTTCCCGCACTCGCGGACGGCACGCTCAAGGTCGCCAATCACGGTCCCGGCCGCCGGGTCCATCCCGACGCTCCACGCGAAGTCTCACCCGACGACGAGCCGCGCTTCCGCGCCTTCCTGCGGGACACCTTTCCAAGCCTTGCCGACGCCCCGCTCATCGGCACGCGGCTCTGCCTTTACTGCGACACGTTCGACGGCAATTTCTGGGTGGATCACCACCCACAGCGGCCGGGGCTTTTTGTTGCGGCAGGCGACAGCGGTCACGCCTTCAAGTTTGCGCCGGTGCTCGGCAACCTCATCGCGGACGCCGTCGCACGCATTCCCGGGCTTGTGCATGACCGCTTCAAGTGGCGCGAACGCAAGCTCGACTCCGGTGAAGGCGCGCGCGCGAAATAAGCCGTGCCAGCGTCCAGTTGAAGCCATGCATTCCGCCCGCGTCCAAGCCAGCCAATGAATTCCTCTCCTTCCCGCCGTGACCTGCTCTCCGCCGGAGCCCTTGCCGCCGGCCTAGCGCTGCTCAACGACGCTGTGGGCGCGGACAACCCCGCCGCCTCGGTCGCGGATCGCACCAGCACCATCAAGCTTTCCGCCCTGCGCGCCTTCCGCGTGGGCACCAAGGCCTACCTCAAGCTGGAGACCAACCATAAAATCTTTGGCTGGGGTGAAATCACCGGCCTGGATCCCAACGTGGCCTGCGATGTCGCGCGGTCCGTCTTCGAGTTGCTCGACGGCCAGAACCCCACGCGCATCGAGCACCTGTGGCAGAAGGTGTATCGCGCCCATCGCAACATCCGCGGCGGTTCCTTCCTCACCCATGTGCTCTCGGCCGTTGACATGGCTCTGTGGGAC
>CAIPBN010000121.1 GCA_903863315.1 uncultured Verrucomicrobiota bacterium
CCGTCCGCTGAATTTTCCGCGCCTTCCAGCCCGCACTGGTGAGGAATCCCACAGGTTCCTCCGGTTCACGCTGCTGGCCTTGCTCGTCTGGGCGCCGTGGCTGGCCCCGGCGCAAACCCGCGTGCCGTGGACGACTTCGCGCATTCAGGGCACCCCGGAGCCGCCGCTGCCGTTCCGGGTGGAGCGGGCGTATCCGAACCTCACGTTCAAGGAGCCGCTGGAGGTCGCGCCGCTGCCCGGCAGCGACCGGCTGGTGGTGATTGAGCACGCCGGCCAGATGCTGTCCTTTGTGAACACGCCCGAGGTGGACAAGGCAGAGTTGTTCGCGGATTTGACGCAGTTCCATCCGGAGGCGAAACGCTGCTATGCCTTCACGTTCCATCCCAAGTTCGCCGCGAATCGCTACATCTTCACCTGGCTGACGCTGGAGTTGAACGGCAAGAAGAACCGACCCGATGGCACGCTCATTGTGCGCTTCCGGGTCACGGAGTCGAATCCACCGAAGGTGGACATCGCCAGCGGCAAGGTGATTTTCACCTGGCTCGCCGGTGGTCACAACGGTGGGAACCTCCGTTTTGGACCGGATGGGATGCTCTACATTGCCACCGGCGACGGTGGACAGGCGGACCCGCCGGATGAACTGGTGTCCGGGCAGGACCTCAGCAATGTGCTTTCCAGCGTCCTCCGCATCGACGTGGACAATCCCGCGCCCGACAAGGCCTACAGCATTCCCAAGGATAATCCGTTCCTCTCCGTCCCCAAGGCACGGGGCGAGGTGTGGGCGCACGGCCTGCGCAATCCTTGGCGCATCAGCTTCGATCCGAAGTCCGGCGAGCTTTATGCGGGGGACGTGGGGTGGGAACTGTGGGAGATGATCTACCGCATCAAGCCCGGCGGCAACTATGGCTGGAGCATCACCGAGGGCGGCAAGCAGGACGTGCGGCCTGACCGGTTGCGCGGGCCCAATCCCATCCTGCCGCCGCTGGTCGCTCACTCGCACGAGGAGGCCGCGAGCATCACGGGCGGCGAGTTTTACCATGGCAAGCGCCTGCCCGAGCTGGCCGGCACCTACATTTACGGCGACTGGCAGATGGGCACCTTCTGGGCCCTGCGCGCGCAGGGCGACAAGGTCACCGAGCTGCGCGAGCTATGCCGCTCCACGCTGATGCCGGCGGGGTTCGGCATCACGCCCGCCGGGGAACTGTTGATCTGCGATCACGGTGGCGGCGGGCTGTGGCAGTTGGGCCGCAATCCAGAGGCCGGCAAACCCATGAACTTTCCGCGCAAGCTCAGCGAGACGGGCTTGTTCACCAGTGTTCCGCAACACACGCCCGCGCCCGGGGTCATGCCGTATCTGATCAATGCGCCGCGGTGGGCGGATCACGCCTCCGCCGAGCGCTTCATCGCGCTGCCGGGCACTTCCAGCATCAGCCTGGCGGAGCAATCGCAGGGCGTGCTGGCCAAGGGGCGCTGGGTGTTTCCTTCCAACACGGTCTTCGCGAAAACTTACACGCTGGAATTGGAGCGCGGCCAGCCCGGCTCGCGCCGGCGCGTTGAGACGCAGGTCTTGCACTACGATGGCATCCTGTGGGGTGCCTACAGCTATCGGTGGAACGACGCGCAGACCGATGCGGAACTGGTCCCCGCCCGAGGCGATGACACAGTGTTCCGTGTCAAGGATGCCGCCGCCCCCGGCGGCGTGCTGGAGCAGAAATGGCGTTTCTTCAGCCGTGTCGAGTGCCTGCGCTGCCATAACCCATGGGACAACTTTGCGCCGGGCTTCGCCGCTCTGCAGTTGGACCGCACCACGGCACAGGAAAGGGGCCGTCAGTTGGATGCGTTTGCGCGGCTTGGCATCACCCCCGAGGAACCGAAATTCGCCGATCCCTTTGGGCCGCACGGCAACATCGAGATTCGGGCCCGCTCCTACTTGCATGCCAACTGCGGCACCTGCCACCGGTTCAACGGCGGCGGTGCGGTGCCGGTCCACTTGAACATCGAGACGGCGCTGGACAAGGCCCGCCTCATCCACGCCCGCCCGGTGCAGGGGGATCTTGGCCTGCCGGACGGACGCGTCATCGCTCCCGGCGATCCCGGCCGCAGTGTGCTGCTGCATCGCATGGCCACGGGCGGGCGCGGCCACATGCCTTATCTCGGCAGCAAGCTGGTGGATGAACGCGGTCTGCTGCTTGTGCGGGACTGGATCGCCAGCATGACCGACAAGGGCAAGGACGTGGCCGCCACCGCCCGCAGCCAGCGGGAGGCGGAGCAGTCGGCACTGAAGAAGCTGGTGGCCGGTGACGCGCAGCAAATTGAGCCGCTCCTCCGCACCGGCAGCGGCGCGCTGGAACTGGTCCTCGCCCTGGTGGATGGCTCGCTCAAGGGAGCGCTGCGGGATCAGGTCGTCGCGCGGGGAAGCGCGCTGGTGGATCCCATGCGCCGCGATTTGTTCGAGCGTTTCCTGCCCGAGTCACAGCGGCGCAAAGTGCTGGGGAACGATTTCAAGCACGAGACGCTGCTCAAACTCACGGGCGATGCCACCCGCGGCAAGGCGTTGTTCGCCGCAGTCTGCGCCGCCTGCCATCGGGCGAAGGGCGAAGGCGTTGATTTCGGTCCGGACCTCAGCGCGGTCGCCAAGAAGTGGAACCGCGCCGGCCTGATCGAGCAGCTCCTGTTTCCGTCGAAAGTCATCGAGCCCCAATGGATGCTGACCACGGTCGAGTTGACCAACGGCGAATCGAAGAGCGGCTTTGTGACCGCGCAGCAGGCGGGTGAACTGACCCTGAAGATGGCGGGCGGCGAGACGGCCCGCGTCCCGGCCAAGCAGGTGAAGCAGACTCGCAGCGAGCGGGTGTCCCTGATGCCGGAAGGCATGTTGCAAGCCCTGACCGCGGCCGAGGCAGCCGACCTGCTGGCGTTCATGGGCACCCTCCAGTGACCGCGCCTGAGTCTGAGGCAGCTTGGGTGAGGTCCTTCAGCTTTGGATTCCGGCGATGACCACTTCGAGAAACTCGCGCGCCCGCCGCGCCAGTGCATCCACACCGGCCGGCTCTTTCGGACGCGGCAGGAGCGGGGCGAAAATGTTCTCACAGCACAGCGGCATCCTGAGTCCCGTGAAGGCCACCGGCGCGAGCAGCTTGTAGTGGTCAATCTCGCCGAAGCCCGGTCCGCAGTCCTCATCCTTGGGGAAGTTGCGGTGATCCTTGATGCAGAAGCTGCGCACCTCGCCTGCGCAGAGCTTGATGTCGGGAATCGGATCGAGGTCGAGGTAATCCATCACGTTCCCCGCGTCGTAGTTCACCTTCACGCCGGCGTCGGCAACCTCGCGGGTGATGGCCGCGCACGCCGCGCCAGTGCCCGTCTCGCCGCCGTGCTGCTTCACGACGAGCAGCACGCCGAGGTCGCGCGCGATGGGGCCGAGCTGTTTCAGGCGCTTCACCCACAACTCGCGGTTGCCGCCCTTCGTGTGACCAAACGTGAGCACCTGCGGCACGCGCGCGGCTCCGGCCTGCTTGAGTCGATGCGTGAGGACTTCCAGCCCGTTCGCCGCCTCCGGGTAAATCGTCGAGAACATCATCAGCGGTTCCAGGCCGAGGTCGCGGCAGCGCGCGGCGAGCTCCTTCGCGCGCTCGGGCGGCGCGTCCGGCGCGAGGACGGGCACCGGCTTGCCGCCGTCTTCCTTGTGCGTCGTGCCCCATGCGACGTGCCGGTAGCCGGCGGACTGGATGCCCGTGAGCGCGCGCTGCAACGGAAACTGCGACCACGGCAGCGTCATGCAGGCGGTTTGGAACTCCGTCTTGCGCTGCGGCTCGGCGGCGAAGGCGTGAGCGAGCTTGAGCGAAGGCAACGCGGCGGCGGTCAAGGCTAGGAAGCGACGACGTGGCATCATTGGCAGAGTGGTATTCATCTTCGGAATCGTGCAGTCGCTGGACGGCCATTGCTCTGCTCGGAATTCAAGTGATGCGTGCAGCTTTACGGCGAGAGGCACGCCAAGGTTTCAACGCACGTTCCCGGTCCTTCAAGTGAGTCAGCAGCACTTCTTTCCGGTCACGGATTGGCAGGTAGCCCCGTCGTTTCTGCCAGAGCCAAATCTTCGCCTTGGTCTTCCAGTCTGCGTCCGGGGCAAGTTCATTGTCGGATTCAACGTCCGGGCCATACACCACGTCCTCATCCCCGGCATACAGGGCGATTTGCTCCAGAATGTCGAAGAGCTTCAGGCAGCGACGCCCGTTGAAGCCCGCCGCAAGGCACAAATCCAAACCGCACCGGTCCGCATCGCACTCACGCTCCGGGCCATACAAACGCGCTTCCAGCACATGGAACGCGAGCGCGAAGAACCGTGCGCCCGGCAGCTTGATGAGCCTGTCACCCACGTCAGAGAACAAGTCAACATGGCCGAGGTCGTGATGCGCAATCTCATGGGCGATTACAAACGCTGCCTGCTCGTCAGTCGCACACCGTTCAAACAGCCGCCGACCGAAGTAAATGTGGTTTCCGGGCGCAGTAAACGCCGTTGGCTCGGAGAACCACGGGACCAACACGTCCAGTCGTTGATGCTCGGCACGCCCGGTTTGGAGCCGGTCTGAAACGCTGCGAACGCGGTCCAAGGCCCAGGACTCGGTCTCGATGTGAACCTCCTCGGTGACCTGGTCATGGAGCCACTTTCCGAACCGGACGCCTTTCTCTATGTCGAAGTCTCCTGCCATGCTTGGTCAGAGAAGCTAAGTCCCGTTGCTCTGCGGCGAAAGCGGTCGCTCACACAAACTTCGTCACGCCCGGCACGGCGATGGGGGAGGGCGGGGGCTGGGCATCCCAGGTGTAGCCGTCGGGGGAGAGGTTTTCCTTGGAGTTCAGGGCCTGCTCCCACGTGACCTGCTGGCCGGTGTAAGTCGCCATGCGCCC
>CAIPBN010000122.1 GCA_903863315.1 uncultured Verrucomicrobiota bacterium
CCTCCCTGACCGCCGTTCAGCTCTCGGCCAATAACTCGCCCACGATCCAGTATCAGGATGTGCTGGATTTCCCACGGGCCACGCTGGACGAGAGCGCGCGCTTTTACACGTTTCTGGAGGCGAGCCAGCCCCAGCACCGGACGCTGCTGCGCTTCAGCTCCGGCACGACGGTGGCGTTCGAGCGGGTGTTCTCCAGTCTCAGCACCACGTTGCTCCGGGGCACCAACGCCGATGTCAGCGGTCTGCTGCCGCGGCCGAGCCAGCTTTCCGCCCTGACGCTGGATGGGACCGGCTACGGCCAGCTCCCGGCGGGCGTGTATTTCGACGGCGGCAGCTACACGATTGAGGCGTGGGTGAATGTGGCCGAGCTGAGAAGCTCAGCGCCGCTCATGGACTTCGGCAACGGATCGGCGAACCAGAATGTTATGCTGGCCTTCTCTGGTGGCACCGACGGAAAACCCAGAGCGGTTCACTATAACGACGGGAGCGGATGGGATTTTAAGTCCCCCACCGTGTTGCCGCTCAACCAGTGGGTGCATTTGGCCTCGGTGTTCGATGGCTCCACTTCCAATCTCACGATCTACATCAACGGAGCCGCCACTGTTACCAACTTCTTCCAACTCTCTCCGAAGAATACGAACCGGACGCTGAACTACGTCGGCAAGGACAACTTTGGCGACCCGCTGGCCAAGGCTCAGATCGACAGCTTCCGCATCTGGTCCACGGCCCGGACCCCGGATCAGTTGCAGCAGGACATGCAAACTGCCGGCTACCCGGCGGGCACGACGGGATTGCAGGTTCAGTTCAGCTTCGACGAGGGCGGGACCGTCGCCTACGACAGTAGTGGCAACAACCGGCACATGACGCTGTTCGGGGGGGCGACGCTTCCCTCCGCCAGCGTGGCCCAAAGCAGTTCCCCCCGTTACCTCTACCAGCCCGCCTACGTGGGCGACCGGATCAACGCACCGGCTGGCGAACTGGGCAGCACCGGCAGCTACCAGGCGGGTTATATCCTGCAAAGCAGCGGGACTTCCTTCCACCCCGGCGCGTATGTGGACCCCTTCGCCAATGGTTTCACGAAGGCCAACGTCGGGGCGATCATTCCGGTCAATGCGGTTCCCGGGGCGAACAATTTGGAAGTCTGGTGGTTCCGGCAGAACGCGACCAACTCGGTGAAGAACCCGGTGAACGGTTTCGATCCCATTTACTGGCCCTCGGTCATCGGCCGCTACTCGCTGGCCTGGCCGGACAATGCGACCAACCAAATCGTGCTGGCCGGTAATGCCGGCAGCGGTGCGCTCCCCAGCCTCCAGGCCAAAGGCACCATTTACACGCAGAACGACCCCACACTCGTGGGCTACAACCCGAACGAGGAACACGCCCTGATGATCGGCGGTCAGGCCTATGCGTTGCGGGATGACCTGAACATCACCAGCGGCACCAACTTCTCCTCCCAGCCTTACGTGCTGCTCGATTACACCGAGTCCGACGGCCGCGTGGCG
>CAIPBN010000123.1 GCA_903863315.1 uncultured Verrucomicrobiota bacterium
AGATCGTTGCGCAGCAGGTCGGTGATCATCACCAGCTCGGCCATTTCCTTGGCGCTGGTTTGCAGTTCGTAGGTGAACTGCGCGTCGCGGGTGGGATCGGCGGAGCGCGGGCGGGTGCCCTTGATGGGGCGCGTGGTGATGTGCGGACCGCTGAGGCGCAGGAAGAGTTCCGGCGAAGAGGAGGCGACCTGGAACTCGCCGCAGTCGAGGAACGCGGCGAAAGGGGCGGGCGAAACTTCCAGCAGCCGCTCGAACAATTCCCAGCCGGAGAAGTGCGTCGGCGCGCTGAGCCGTTGCGCGAGGTTCACCTGGTAAATGTCGCCGGCGCGGATGTAGCGCTGGACGTGCTCGACGCGGGCGATGAAGTCGGCGCGGGTGAAGGTCGAGGTCAGGCTGGAGGCTGGAGGCTGGAGGCTGGAGGCTGGCTGGGGCAGCTCGCCTTGGCGTTCCAAACGTTCCCGCCACCACTCCGCCTGCGCTTCCGCCCGTGCTTCGCTGCGCGAGCCGTCCACGTCGAGCCCGGTGGAGACAATCCACGTCTTGCCCAGGCGATGATCGAAGACCACCAGGCTGTCGTAGAAGCCCACATGGCAGTCGGGCAGTTCGAGATCGTTCACCGCGCGCCGGGGCAGCTTCGACTCGACGAAGTGCTTCAAGTCGTAGCCCCAATAACCGAAGCAGCCGCCGAGTGGAAACGGCAGATCCACTTCGTCCAGCAGTTCGTAGCGGGCCATCAGTTCGTCCAGCACGCGCCAGGGGTTGCCAAAGCGGGTCTGGGTGCTGGCGTCTGGGGTCTTGGGAGTGGTGAGTTCACAGCGCGTGTCGTGGGAACGGAAGGTCAGGAAAGGCCGCGCGGCGACGAAGGAGGAGCGGGCCTGCGGCGAGTCAAAGCCGGCGCTCCGCAGCACCACCAAGCCCGGCTCGTCCCGCAACCGGGCGAGGCACTGGGCGGGATCTTCCGCCGGGGAAAGTTCGGTGAGGATGGGCCGCATCGCGGTGGCAAGTTAGGCACACCGGTTCTCGTCGGCCAGCGCATTCAGGCCAAAGGTAGAGGGAAGCCGCCTTGCTCAGCGCGCCGCGCGGATGGCGTTCAGGGCGGTGAACAATTCGTCCAGCGGACCAATGAACGTTGCCTGCGCGTCTCCCAGCGCGGGCCGATAGCTGGCTGCCGCCCGCCCGCCGATGAGCAGCGGCATCACGGGGGGCAGCGCGGCCCGCAAGCGCAGGACTTCGCCCGGCAGGTGCGGGTCATCATCGGGATAAACAAGGCTCAAGGCCACGGCGCGCGCGCTGGCCTGATGAACGGCCCCGGCGATTTCGAGCGCGGGTAATCCCACGCCCAGATAGGTCACCCGCCAGCCCAGGCTGGTTGCTGCCGCCGCCACCAGCAGCGCACCCAGCTCATGCAACTGACCGGTGAGCGTGGCGACCACCAGCAGGGGCGCGGTGTCCGAAGGGGCATAGGGCCGCATCTGGCCCAGGAAGCCCCGAATCACCGCCGTGGAAAAGTGCTCCTGAGCCGCGGTGATCTCCCCTGCGTGCCACGCGGCCCCCAAAGCCAGAACCAGCGGAGCCACCACGCGGCAAAGCAGGCCCTGATGGCCGAAGGCAACCGCGCCGCGCACGAGCACGGCCTCCAAGCCCGGCGCGTCGAGGGCCTTCGCCGCCGCCAGCGCCGAGGTGATGAACTCACTGGGCTGCACGCCTTGTGACTTGGCCTGCAGGCAATCCGCCGCCAGCAGGCGCAGCCGATCGTCCGGGAGCCGGGCGATGTTCCCGATGTTGTGGCCGCAGCGGCAGGCCTGGGCCAGCAAGACCAGCCGCTCCAGCTCGACATCCGTGTAGAGCCGGCGGTTGGTGCCGCTGCGGTTGGGCGCGACCACGGCATAGCGGCGTTCCCACACCCGAATTACGTGGGGGCTTAACCCGGTCTTCTGTGCCACGAACCGCATGGCGTGCTGTCCCTTCGACATGGCGTGATACTAGACGGAATCTTGACACCGGCAAGCCGACAAGCGGGAAGTTCGCCAAGAATCGAAGAAAATCACCCTTATTTAGCACTCGGACAGCATACTAGACATTTAATAGACAAGAGGTTGACAAATATATGAACAAGAATTAAACAAACACCAACATATCGAGCTTCTAATCTCATGAAAAACCTGACCACCACTGCGCCCGTCACTGCGATGTTGCCGCGTTCGGCCAAGCAGCGCCTACCCAAGGCACCCACACTGAAATCGTCCCGCCAAGTCCGCTTGCCCGGAGCCGTGCGCTTGGGCCGCACGCTGCGACGCACGAAGGCGGCACTATCGGCTCCCCCCACCCCGCCCGTGGCAACCGCCGCGCCCATCGGCTTGGTGCCGCGCGATGCTGACGCCCCCTTTTACAACCCGCCCATCGATGCGGCAGAGCGGCCCAGCATCCTCGCGCTCTACATGCGCGACGCTATCGCGGAACCACTCCTGACACTGGAGGAGGAGACGATGCTGGCCGCCCGCATCAAGCGCGGCGATGAGGCCGCCCGGGAGCGGATGATCCGCGCCAACCTGCGGCTGGTCGTCAAGATTGCCCGCGAGTATGAAGGACTTGGCCTGCCGCTGCTGGATCTCATCAACGAAGGCAACCTCGGCTTGATGAAGGGAGTTGAGCGCTTCGACCCCAACAAAGGCGGCAAGCTCTCCACCTACGCCTCCTGGTGGATCAAGCAATCCATCCGCCGCGCGCTCACCAACCAGTCCAAAACCATCCGCCTGCCGGTCCACGCGATGGAGCGGGTGTGGGAGATCCGCAAGGTGACGCAGCGTTTCGAGGCGGAACTCGGCCGCGAGCCCACCAACTCCGAACTGGCGGCCGAACTTGGCACCAGCGCCGGCCGCATCGCCGCCATCCGCGAGGCCAACATCCGGCCCGCCTCGCTTGACGCGCCCATCGGCACCGAGTCCGATTCCAGCCGGCTGGGGGATTTGATCGAGGACGAACGGGCGGTCACGCCCTACGACGAGCTGGAGCAGCAGACCCTGCGCGAAACGTTGAAGGAAATGCTCGGCCATCTGCCTGAGCGGGAGCTGGTGATCCTCAAGCAACGCTTCGGACTCGATGACTCGGACCGGAAGATCACCTTGTCCCAGATCGGCCGCCGGTTTGGCGTCACGCGGGAACGCATCCGCCAGCTCCAGAACCTCGCCCTGCAAAAACTCCGCACCATGCTCGCCCAGCGCGAGGCCATGCCCGCCGCCGCCTGAGCGGAATGGCTGCTCACGCCAAGCAGCCGAACACCTGCTCCACGTCAAACGACAGCCGGCGCAAAGGCGAAACCAGGGCCACACTCATCTGCTCCGGCCGGAAGAAGTCCACGGCCGCCCGGCGAACCTCGCCCGGCGTGACCGCCCCGAACCGCTCCCGCACCATTCCGGGCGATACCAACTGACCGTAGCCCATCAACTGCTCCCCCATCCAGCTCATGTGCGCCTCGGTTCCTTCGAGCGCGAGGTCGAACTGTCCGATCACGTAGTCGCGGGCACGCCGGACTTCCGCCAG
>CAIPBN010000124.1 GCA_903863315.1 uncultured Verrucomicrobiota bacterium
AGAGGATGACGGTGTCGCCCGCGTTGAGGCCGGAGAGGATCTGCGTTTCCGTGCCGCTGCTGCGCCCGGTCTTGACCTGCCGGAGCTGCACCTGTTCCCTGGCCAGGACGAAGGCCGCCCACTCGGCACCGGCCGGAACAGCACACCGGCCGGCACCTTTAGCGCGCGGGGCTCCTCCCACAGGATGATGCGGCCCTCAACCCGAAAGTTGTCGCCGAGGCTGGCGCGTTCTGCTGTCGGAGTCAGCAGTTCCACCACCACGTTGACGCGCTGCTCCTCCACGCCGAGGGCGGAGATCTTGGTGAACGCCGCCGGCTCCACCAGCCGCACCTGCCCACGTAACGGCTGCGGTCCGCCCCAATGTTCCAGCTCCACTTTCGTGCCTGGTGCCAGCGCGGCCCCGTCGCGGGACAGCACTTCGATGACGGCTTCCAGATCAGCCGGATCGCCCAGTTCCACCAGCGGGGTGCCGGCGGGCACCACCCGGGCACTTTCCTCGAAGACCCGCAGCACACGGCCCGTGACCGGAGCCTTGACCTCGACGGGCACCCGCAACGTGTTGGTCCCGCCGGGCAATGCGCTGAACTCGACCAGCTCCGCCTCGGCCTGCCGCAGGCCGCTTTCCGCCACGGCCAGTTCGCGCGCGGTGGCGGACTCGCGGGATTGCACGCCCTCAAATTCCTGGGGGGAAACCACCTTGTCCGCCTGCAACTTTTCCACGCGGCGCAGCTCGCTGGCGGCGAACTTGTGGGCTTCCTTGGCCCGCGCGAGCTGGGCGGCCGCCACTTCCCGTCGCGCCTCGGCGAGCGTGCGGGTCCGCGCATCCAGCAAGGCCGGGGGCAGGGGTTCAATCACCGCCACGGCCGTTTCGTTGGCGGTGACTTCCGCCCCGGCCTTCCACGGCAGTCGGCGCAGGTAGCCGGCCACGGGCGCGGTCACGACATACCGTTGCTTGATGCGGGTCTTGCCCTCCTCGTTGACCGTGACGCGCAACGGTCCGCTCGTAACACGCGTGATCTCGACCTTGATGGGCTTGGGCCACAGCCCCGCGACGACCAGGCCGATGAGGGCCAGAGCGCCGCCCCATGGCACCAGGCGGCGGAAGAAGTTGCGCTGCCCGTTGCGGCGGGCGGCTACGGTGGGCGGGGCGGGAGTGCTCATCGCTTTGCCCAGACTTGCAGCCGGTGGGCCTCGGCTCCTGTCCCGGCTTGGCCGGCCTGTTGTTGTTCAGTCGTCATTCGCACTTCATCTGTTGCTTTACTCGGGCGCGCGCAGGGCACCGACCAGGTTCAACTGGTTCAGGCGGCGCAGCACCAGCAGTCCCGACATGGTCGAGGCGATGGTCACCACCATCACGGCAAAAGCATAATTGCGGCTTGTGAACACCAGCGGCAAGCGCACGGTTTCTGTGTTCACCTGCTGCACGATGGCCGTGGCGAAGCCCGTCCCCAGCAACAACCCCAGCGGCACGGCAATCAACGACAGGATGACCAACTCGGTGACCAGCACGGCCCCGACTTCGCGCTGTGAGAAGCCGATGACCCGCAGGGTGGCGAGCTCGCGGGCCCGCTCCGCCAGGGAGATGCGGGCATTGTTGTAAACCACGCCAAACGCCACGACGGTGGCGAAGGTGAGGTAAATGGCTTGAATCAAGTTGATGCTCGCCGCCGTGGTCTTGGCGAAGTTCTCCCGCAACGATTCTTTCACCGCGATCCAGCCCACGCGCGGCACAGTCTTGAGCGCCCGAAGAAACGCGCCGCGCTGTGCTGCGTCCACGGTGACGCTCGCCCCGGTCACCAAGTCTCCCTCTCCCAGCAGGCGGTTCAAAGCCTCCAATCCCAAGTAGGCATTCATGCCGGCGAGATCCTCGGCGAGCCCGACCAAAGGCACGTCGGCCACGAGTCGGCGGCCCTCCAGCACCTCCACGCGGAGCGTGTCCCCCAGCCGTGCGCCCAGCACCTCGGCGAGCTTGGCGGACACCACCAGGCCGTGGTCGGGCGGCAGGATTTGGCGGTTGCCCGCGCCCACCACACGGGTGTGCTCACCGTCTGTCACCAGCCCTTGCAGGGCGATCTGGCGCGTCCGGTGGCCAAAGCGGATGCGCGCCGCCGCATTGCGGAATGGCTCCACTGAGCGGACGCCCGGCAGTTGCGCGAACGCGTGCCGCGCCCGGCTGGCGGCCGGCTCGATCAGTCCCACTGTAATGTCCTGCCGCTGCACCACATCCCACTGGAAGCCCAGCACCTGCGTCACGCTGTCGCGAAAGCAGTTCGGCACGATCATGATGCCGGTGGCCAGCGCCAGCCCGGTCACGGTGAACAGCGCCTGCACCGGCCGCCGCTCCAAATTGCGCACGGCGATGCGAAAGGAGTGGGAGAGCAGGTGCCCTATGCCCGTGCGCTCCACGAACGATGGCCGGTAGCTAGCCGGGGGCTCGGGCCGCATCGCGTCCGCCGGCGGCAGGTTCGCTGCCCGTCGCACAGCGTTGAAAACCCCCACCACGGCCGCCAGCGCGCTCACCAGCAGCGCAATCGTGAAGGCACTCCGGTCGATCCGGAACGCAAGGTCCGGAAAGCGAAAAAAGAGGTGATACATCACCACCAACTGGCTGCCCAGCAACGAGCCCCCGATCCCGCCGAGCACGGTGCCGCCCGTGACCATGACCAAGGCAAACTTCAGGTAGTGAAACACAATCTGCCGGTTCGCGAAGCCAAACGATTTGAGGATGGCGATTTGTTCCCGCTGCAAGTTCAACAACCGCGAGAGCACGGCGTTGGTCATGAACGCGGCGACGCTCAGGAACACCACGGGAAAGGCAACGGACAGCGTCCGCAGCACGGCAATCTCATCGGACACCCGGATGTGCGAGGGGTGGTCCGCGCGCCCGGTGGCCCCGCGTCCTCCATAGGGCTCCAGCAGCCGGTCCAGCGTGGCGATCACGGCCCGCTCGCTGGCCCCCGGCTCTAGGGTGAGCGCGAGGGAATTGAACGCCCCATAGAGGTCGAACGCATACGCCAGCTCCTCGTAAGCCATCCAGAAAATGCCGTAAGTGCGGTTGTCCGGCAGCGCCGCGCCCGGTCGCGATTCGAAAATGAACTCAGGGGAAAGCACGATGCCCGCGATTCTGCAGACCTGGCGGCGGCCATTGAGCAGCAGGGCAATGGAGTCGCCGGGCTGCAGTTGGTTCGCCTCGGCAAACGCCTCGCCGACGAGCACTTCGCGGCGGCTGCCCGGCTTCAGCCATTGCCCGCGCCGGAGGAAGAGGCGGTTCAAATCCGGTTCGCCAAAATCCGGCAGCGACCGGACGTTGCCACTCGCTGGCTCGTCCAAGCCCGGAATGTCGAGCGTCACCTGCACCGAGATGCCGGGCTGCGCCATGGCCACTCCGGGAATCCCGCGCACCTGCTGCAGCAACCCAAACGGTGCCCGCTTGAAAACGGCGAACACCTCGGCGAAACGGTGTGCTCGGTAATACTCATCGCGGGTGGTCTCCAGCGAAAAGATCAGGCTCCGCGCCATGATGAGCATGGACAACCCGCAAGCCATGACCAGCGCCACGGCCACCGCCTGGCCCTTCATGTGGCTCAGGTCGCGCCAGAGTTTGCGATCAAGGTGAGACAACATGGCTTAGCCGTGCCAGGACACAGTGCCTGAAGGATGGCGGGAACGTTTAACCACCAAGCCTGCGGCTTGCGGCCCGACACGCCCCGCAGGGGAACACGTTGGGCACCGGATGGCTTCCTCGACCTCGCTGCGTTCTTCGTGTCTTTGTGGGGCCATCAACAGTCTTTCACCACTTCAGACTGTCCGGCCTGGCCCGGACGGGGTTTTCGTGGATGTGATGCACCCGGCCATCCGAGAAGTGGATGACGCGGTCTGCCATATCGGCCATGACGGCATTGTGCGTGATGATGACCGTCAGCGTCCCCAGTTCCCGGTTCACGCGCTCGATGGCCTCCAGCACCACGATGCCAGTCCGCACGTCCAACGCCCCGGTGGGTTCGTCGCACAGCAGCACCTCGGGCCGTTTCGCGATGGCGCGAGCGATGGCCACCCGCTGCTGCTCGCCACCCGAGAGCTGGGCGGGAAAATGATCGAGCCGTGCACCGAGGTTCACCATGTCCAAGGCTTCCTCCGGAGCCATCGGGTCACGGGCAATCTCCGTGATGAGCCCCACGTTCTCGCGGGCCGTCAGGCTGGGGATGAGATTGTAAAACTGGAAGATGAAGCCCACGGAATCGCGCCGGTAGCGCGTGAGCTGCGCCTCGCTCGCCTGGGTGAGGTCCAGGTCGCGATACCAGAGCTCGCCCTCCGTCGGCACATCGAGCCCGCCGAGGTTGTTCAGCAAAGTGGTTTTTCCGCTGCCCGAAGGACCGAGCAAGACCACCAGCTCTCCCGCGTGCAAATCCAAGTCCACGCCCGCCAATGCCCGCACCTCGGCATCCCCGCTGCCATAGACCTTCGTCAAGCCACGCGCGCGAAAGACCCGGGAGCGCGGCGGAATTGAGATTGGGCTGTATGGACTGGGATTCATCCTGCGACCAAGCAACGTCATGCTCCCTGAATCGCGGCGGTTAGTCGAGGTTGCGAAATGGACGGCCCGGCTGCATTGACTTGCTCCCCGCATGGCCTACGCTGCGCCTCAACGCATGCTCGCGTTGAGGCGCTGGTAGCTCAATTGGATAGAGCTTCTGACTTCGGATCAGAAGGTTGCAGGTTCGAGTCCTGCCCGGCGCACCA
>CAIPBN010000125.1 GCA_903863315.1 uncultured Verrucomicrobiota bacterium
GCTGAAGCTCTTCATAGACAACTGGCGCTGGAGCGGTGTGCCCTTCTTCCTGCGCACCGGCAAGTCGCTGCCGCATTCCGCGAGCGAAGTCCGCATCCAGTTCCGCCCGACGCCCAACGTGCTCTTCGCCGCCAAGTGCGGCCTGAAGCTGGACCCGAATGCCATCACGCTGCGCCTCCAGCCAAACGAGGGCATCACGCTCCGCTTCAACGGCAAGGTGCCCGGCGCGAGCCTGCAAGTGCGCCCCGTGCGGATGCACTTCAGCTACGACTCCGAGTTCGGTGCCTACACGCCGGAGGCCTACGAACGGCTGCTGCTGGAAGCCATCGCCGGCGACGCGACGCTCTTCATCCGCCGCGACGAAGTGGAGACGGCGTGGGGCATCGTGGACCCGATTCGCGCGGGCTGGGATAACAAGCCGCTGACGAACCGTGAGTTCTACTCCGCCGGCACCTGGGGGCCGGTGGCTGCGGAGGATTTGATTGCCGCCTCCGGCCACACCTGGCGCGACCCGCAACCGGCGAAGTAGCGTGGCGCGCGCAAAGTCTCCCGCCTATGCCCCACTGGCAAACTAAGCTCTGTGTCGATGCGTCCACCCTCGCGCAGCAATGTGCTGCTGAATTCAGCTCGTGGGCGACTCCAGCTTCCGCAACCAGGTCCGTGGCCCTCTCCGGCGGTCGCATCGCCAAGGATTTCTTTAGCGCGGTCGCGCGGTTGACAAAGGAGCGCGGACAGTCGCTCGCCCACGTCCACTTCTTCTGGGCAGACGAGCGCTGCGTGCCGCCTGACCACGCGGAGAGCAATTATCGCAGCGCCGCTGAACTACTCTTCACTCCGCTGGGCTTGTCGCCGCAGAACCTTCACCGGATTCGCGGCGAGGAGGATCCGGACCAGGCTGCATGTGAAGCTGGGGCGGAACTGCGTCGTTGCGCCTCAACGAACGCCGCCGGACAGCCGGTGCTCGACTTGATTCTGCTGGGCATGGGCGAGGACGGCCATGTCGCCTCGCTGTTTCCTGACGAGGCTCCGGATGCGATGCTTTCCCCCACTGTCTATCGGGCTGTGACCGCCAGCAAACCGCCACCCCGGCGCATCACATTAGGCTACGCGACCATCGCTGCCGCGCGAAACATCTGGGTGCTGGCCTCAGGCGTGGGGAAGGAAGCCGCCTTGCAGGCCTCCTTGGCCAAAGAGGGGCAAACGCCCCTGGCTCGGGTGCTCCGTCAGCGGCCCGACACCCGGATCTTCACGGACATCCGGCTTTGAGGCTCACCCTTCGGTTTGGAACTCCGGCGGCCATGCTTCCTGCCGCAGCCCTTTGCTGGCGGAGATGAAACCCAATGTGACAGCAACCGGTTGGCCGTTCTGGATCTGGAACACCACCACCCGCTCCAGACTCATCCCGGCCCTAGCAGTTCATTGAAAAAGTCTCTGGCGGATTGAACGGTGCGGAACTGTGCCAGTCTGAGTTTGCATGCGTGGCCAAGTAAATCCGCAGTCCGACATGTTGTGCCTGCTCTCGCCCGAGCGCCGCGTGCCGCAGCACCACCCGCTGCGCCGCGTCAAAGTCCTCGTGGACGAAGTCCTGCGCGACCTCTCGCCGCTCTTCGACGAGATGTATGCCCAGCTGGGCCGGCCCTCCATCCCGCCCGAGCGCCTGCTCAAGGCCAAGGTGCTGCAAGCCCTCTACACCATTCGTTCCGAAGCCCTGCTGGTCGAGGCCCTCGACTACAATCTCCTCTTCCGCTGGTTCCTCGACCTCAACCTGCTGGACC
>CAIPBN010000126.1 GCA_903863315.1 uncultured Verrucomicrobiota bacterium
GCGAGCGCGTGCCGCTCGCGTTGCCCGGAGTGTGCGCGCTGGGCGTTGTCTCCGCCGCCCTCGGCGCGGGCCTCGAAGTTGTCAGCGGTCCGAACCGCGCCACGCGTGGCAATCTGTTTTTGCTCGCCAGCGCCGAGTCTGGCAGCGGCAAGTCGGAAACCTTTCGCCTCGTCGCCGCGCCGCTCGTGGAATACCAGCAACGCCAGCTCGAAGTGTGGAAGGAGAAGACCAGCCCGCAGCTTCAGAGCGAAATCCGCGTGCTCGACAAGGAAATGGCCAGCTTGGAAAAGAAGGCGGCGAAGTCCAGTGACCCGATGGAGCGCGACCGTCTCGTCGGCGAACTCGAATACAAGCTCGCCCGCAAAGATGACCTCACCCGCAAGGCTGCGCTGCCCTGCACCATTGCCCAGGACGTGACCACGGAGCGCCTCGCTGTTCTGCTCCGCGACAATCGGGAGGTCGTCTTCTCTGCCAGCGCCGACGCCCGGAAGCTCGTGGATAACCTGCTCGGACGCTACAACCCCGGCAAGACCACCGACGAATCGCTTTACCTCTCGGCCTTCAGCGGTGACTTCGTCCGCGTGGACCGCCAAGGGCGCGATGCCGTCGTCCTGAATCATCCGTGCCTCGCGCTTTGCTGGTTCGTCCAGCCGGACTTGTTGGGAACGATGCTTGGCGAGGAGTCCCTGAGCGCGTCCGGCTTCCTGCCGCGCCTGTTGCTCTGCCACACGCACGCCACGCCCCGGCGCATCGAGGGTGAGGCGCAAGTTTCCGACCACACCCGCGGCCAGTGGGCACAACTCGTCACCGACCTGATCGCCACATTCCACGATGCTGAGAATCCCCAGCGCATCGCGGCAGCTCCCGAAGCCGCCGCCCTGCTGACACAGTTTCACAACCACGTCGTTGACCGCCGGGCCGTGGACCTGGCCGACGTGGGCGCGTTCGCCGCGCGCTACGCGGAGCAGGCGTGGCGCGTCGCCGTGGTGCTCCATGCCGCCTTGCACGGCGCGGAGGCTGGCGGCCATACCCTCACGTTGGAAACCGCACAGAACGCCGTCGGCCTCGTCGAGTGGTTCAGCGCCGCGCAGCTCGACATCTTGGCGAAGGGCCGCCGCGCCGCCGCCGAGAAGGTCGAGGAGGAAGTCATCGAACTCCTCGCCACGCGCCAGGAACGTCAACGGCTCGACTACGTGACCGCCCGGGAGGTGCATCGCGCCCGCATCGTGAGCACCGCCGACGCCGGCCGCGCGCTGCTGGCGCGCATGGAGCGTGAGAGCTTGCTCACCGGCGAGGACGTGCGGCCCGCGCACGGCGGCAAGACGACGAGGATTTTCCGGGCAGTAGGCGGGACCAACCCCGTCCCCGGTTAGCAGCAAACCCAGAAACCAAATAAAGACCATGATAGACCTCACCGCCCCCATCCGCCGCGACGCCAACAAACTCGCCCAAACCACCTACTGCCGCGAACACCCCGACGGCAGCCTCATGCTCACCGTCGGCCAGTCGGAACAACTCCTCGAAGCCTGCAACCTCGCGCCCGGCGCACCGTTTGCCGTCACGCTTCAGAGGTTGCAGGACAAACGCTGGTTCACGCCGGAAGTTCAGTGCGACTTCACCAACGTCGTCGCCTCGAACTGGCTCGCCAAAGCGAACGGCTGGCGCTGACCAGCGACCCGTCCACCCAGAAATGCGTTTTCACGGAGGGCGGGCGTGACAACCGCGCCAATCGTGACAATCGCCCGCCCTCCGCCCCGTCGGTCGTCACGGTCGGCGCGATTGTCACCGGCTCCTTTTAGAAATCTCACTTTTTTGAGAGAGGAAGAACTTCATTTTCTCTCCCTCCCCCTGTGCCAACCGTGCCATTCGTGACAACCGGTTGTCCGCTGTGTTCGGTCGCCACGACTGGCACAGGTCCCTTTTGATTTTCCGCCTGCTACTTCCAACCCATCGCCACCCTTCTCCTTGCCACTTTGTTTATACGGCTCCAGCTTTCCATCCGCCTCGCTACGTCCAGCCCATCGCCGCCCTTTTCCCCGCCACCCTACTATTTCCAGCCGCAAGTTGCTCGCGTAGCCGACGGGCACATCACCTTCCATGCCCAGGTTGAGCGTCGTCAAATGCGACCCTCGGCACGCTCGCGGAAGGCGGAACTACCGGCCCCTTCGGCGCAAGCCAGGCGTCGGAGAACAAAACCTTTTGAAACTCTCCCGGCGCGACCGCGTGCGGCGAGTAGCCCTCGACTGGCAGTGTCGTAGTGCCGAGCTTCAGCACAGCGCCCTCAACATCCATCGTCATGTGTGCGCGCGGATGATACGTTTGCAACACGCGCAGTAGCAGCCGATGCTTGATTCGGCACGTTCCCTCCCGCAGCACAAGCGCCTCGACCCCGCACGTCACTTGGTTTGCCTCGACGAACACGCGCGGTCCCGCTGCCGTGAGTCGAAGATGTGTATCAGCCCGCTTGCGGCCGGCGGACTTGCCGGCGATCAGTTCAATCATCTTCACCAACGCCAGCCGTTCGACTGTGAAGTGCATGGCTGAAGCGAAATGAAACGGACGGCGCGCGTCAACGCTGGCGAGAAACTCTTTTATGAAGAAATTCTCCGGCCAGAATCCATCGTCTCGCTTCACCCCCGCCGCAACGCACACCCCCTCCCCCCACCTTCGGAGTTTGGGGTCATTTGGGGTCACGCGAAGGCGTGAGACGTGCGCCATCGTGCGAGCCGGTCAAAAACTGAGGCGCGCACTATCGTCAA
>CAIPBN010000127.1 GCA_903863315.1 uncultured Verrucomicrobiota bacterium
GGCCAGTCCGCCATGCCCGACACGATGATCCAGGTGCTCTCCAAGCGCGACATCCGCGACTTGGTGGAGTTTCTGGGGTCGCTGAAGTGAAGAGCGGGGAAGTTTTCAGTAAACAGCATTCAGTGTTCTATCGTATGCGAGCGCGTCTGCTGCCACTGAATACTGAAGATAGAGCAGCGCGGCGGTGGCTTGAGCCAAGTCGGCGATCATCGTGGCCAGCACACGCGCATCATGGTTGCCAGACGTCCACAACCCCAGCGCCAGCGCATGGTCGCGCTTGATGGCCCGCGTCAGCTTCCCGAAGGTGGAATAGCTGAAGCTGAACATGTTCGGCCGACGCCATGGCGGGCGTAGGTCTTGCGGGTCTCCGCCGTTCCAGCGGCCTCGAGCTGTTGAAGAGTCTGGGTGAGCGTCATGGCAAGCGGGTGCGATTGACTAAACGCCGCCGGGGGGAACGCAAGCGCGCGAAAACCAGCCTGCGGTCCGTTTTGCCCCGATTTCTTCCCCTTTGACGCTGCTGCGCCCTTCCCGTAGCGTCGCCCCCCTGATTTGACATGTTCGGACTTATTTTCAAAAAAATCTTCGGCTCGAAGAACGAGCGCGAACTGAAGCGCCTCTGGCCGCTGGTGCAACGCATCAACGAGCTCGAGACCGCGCTGCAATCCCAGCCCGAGCAGGTGCTCCGCGACAAGACCGCCGCGTGGAAGACCAAGCTCTCCACCATCAAGGACAACGCTGAGCTGGCGCGCGAACTGGAGGCCATCCTGCCCGAGGCGTTCGCCGTGGTGAAGAATGCCTGCCGCCGCATGTGCGGCACCGACGTCACGGTGCGCGATCACGCCCTGCGCTGGGAGATGGTGCCCTTCGACGTGCAGCTCATCGGCGGCATCGCCCTGCACCGCGGCATGATCGCGGAAATGGCCACCGGCGAAGGCAAGACGCTCGTCGCTACCCTGCCGACATTCCTCAACGCGCTTTCCGGACGCGGGGTCCACGTCGTCACGGTGAACGATTACCTGGCCCAGCGTGACAGCGAGTGGATGGGGGCGATCTATCGTTTTCTCGGTCTCACGGTTGGTTGCATCGTCCATGACCAGCCGCCATCCGTCCGCCGCCAGCAATACGCCTGCGACATCACTTACGGCACCAACGCTGAGTTCGGCTTCGACTACCTGCGCGACAACGGCATGGCGACCACCGCCGCTGACCAAGTTCAGCGCGGCTATTACTTCGCCATCGTGGACGAGGTGGACAGCATCCTGATCGATGAAGCACGCACGCCGCTAATCATCAGCGGCCCGGCCGTGGTGGCCCGGGACAACCAGGTTTACGCGAACTACAAGCCCGCCATCGAAGGCCTCGTGCGCGCCCAGCAGCAGCTTTGCGAGCGCTATCTGCGCGAGGCGGAGGAGCTGATCAAGAAGCTCCGGCCCGCCGACAACTCCCAGCCCAAGGGAGCCGAGACATTGGCCAAGGAAATCGGTCTGCTGCTCTATCGCGTGAAACTCGGCCAGCCGCGTGCTATCGGCCTAGCCCGCATCCTGGAAGAGCCGGAGAACATCAAGCTGATGAACAAGGCCGAGCTGGACCTGCACCTCGACCAGTCCAAGAAGGATCTTTACGAGCAGAAGGAAGAGCTGTTTTTCGCGATGGAGGAAAAGAGCCACGAGGCGGACCTGACCGAGAAAGGCCGCAAGCATCTCTCTCCCAACGATCCGGATGCCTTCATGATGCCGGACATCATCACGGCGTTTCACGAAATTGACAGCGGCCCCGAGAAGGACGCCCACAAGCGTCTGGAAGCCAAGGCCGCCGTGCAGGCCGCCTTCGAGGCCAAGGCGGAGCGCATCCACGTCATCACCCAGCTCCTGAAGGCCTACTGCCTTTACGAGAAGGACGTGCAGTATGTCGTCCAGGAAAACAAAGTCATAATCGTGGACGAGAACACGGGCCGCCTGATGACCGGCCGCCGCTGGAGCGATGGCCTGCACCAGGCCGTCGAGGCGAAGGAAAACGCCATCATCGAGGAGGAGACGCAGACCTACGCGACGATCACGATTCAGAATTATTTCCGCCTCTACCTGAAGCTCGCCGGCATGACCGGCACGGCAGAAACCGAGGCGCAGGAGTTCTTCGACATCTACAAGCTCGGCGTGCTGGTCATCCCGACGAACCGGCCTTGTCCGCGCAAGGACCAGAACGACTCCGTTTACAAAACCAAGCGCGAGAAGTTCGAGGCCGTGCTCCGCGAAATCCAGAGCATCCATGCCCAGGGCCGCCCGATTCTGGTCGGCACCGTGGCCGTGGAAACCAGCGAGCATCTCTCCCGCCTCCTCAAGCGCGCCGGCCTCATCCACTCGGTGCTGAACGCCAAGTTCCACGAGCAGGAGGCCGAGATTGTCGCGCGTGCCGGGCAGCGCGGCTCCATCACCATTGCCACGAACATGGCAGGGCGTGGCACGGACATTAAGCTCGGGCCCGGCATCGCCGACCTCGGTGGCCTGCATGTGCTGGCCACCGAGCGGCATGAGTCCCGCCGCATTGACCGCCAGTTGCGCGGCCGCTGCGCGCGTCAGGGCGATCCTGGCTCCTCGCACTTTTTCATCGCCCTCGAAGACGACTTGATGCGCCTCTTCGGCTCCGATCGCATCGTGAAGGTCATGGAAAGCGTCGGCCTTGAGGAAGGCCAGGAGCTGGAGCACCCGCTGCTCAACCGCTCCATTCAGACCGCGCAGAAACGCGTCGAGCAGCACAACTTCCAGGCCCGCAAACGCACGCTCGAATACGACGACGTGATGAACAAGCAGCGCGAAATCGTTTACGGTTTCCGCAACGAGATCATCCACGGCGACGAAGTGCGCGACCGCCTCATGGACATCATGGAGGAGGTCGTCATCGCCAAGGTGGACGAATTCACCTCCAACGAAACCGACCCTGAGACCTGGAACATCCGCGCGCTGGCCGACTGGGTGAATCTCAACTTCCCCATCGGCATGAGCGAGGATGACATGCTCAAGGTCGCCCAGGCTGGCGTCGAGGCTCCGGTTCCCGGTTCAGCCTTTGATGGCCTCAGTGCCATGCAGTTTGCCCTGTGCCACCATGTAGCCAAGGCCGTGCGCGACGCCTACGACCTGAAGATCCGCTATGAAGACGCTGAGGCGCTCAAGAACGTCGAGCGCTACATCGTCCTGAGCGCGATCGACAAGCTCTGGCAGGAGCACCTCTACAACATGGACAGCCTGCGCACGAGCATCGGCCTGCGTGCCCATGGCCAGCGCGATCCGCTGATCGAATACAAGATGGAGGCCTTCAAGCTTTTCGACGAGCTCATGGTCAACATCAAGACGGAGATGTGCCACAACATCTTCCGCAGCGCGTCGAGCATGATGGCGTTCGAGAACTTCCTCCGGAATCTCCCGCAAGTCGCCAGCCACGGTGATCCCAGCCAGTCAGGTGCGGAGCCACCCGTGAAGGGCAAGCCCTCCGACATGGTGAGTGAAGCCAGCGACGCGCTCTCCAAGCCGCCGCCCAAGCGCAGCGGTCCCAAGGTGGGCCGCAACGACCCCTGCCCTTGCGGCAGCGGCAAGAAATACAAGCAGTGCTGCGGGCGATAAGCCACGCAACGCACAGTCCATCCCGGCAGCCTGGACAGCCGGGCCGGCGTGGCTCGCCAATGCAAGGCGTTGGGCCGATGACAGCCGCCTTGACATCCCGGACTCAGGAGCGCACCAATGCTTCATGATTCCTGGATGCAACCGTGTCGAACACGCCCAGAGCGGGCTCCTGCCTTGGTTTGGTCCCGGTTCTGGTGACTTGCTGCGCGTGGGCTCCTCGCGACGCGGCTTCCTCCAAACCGGCTTGAAAGGCCTCGCCGGACTTTCACTTCCAGCCCTGCTTCACAGCCGGGCGGCGGCCACCGCCGCCGGCCGTTCCACCCGCAAGACGAGTGTCATCCTCTTCTGGCTCTCGGGCGGGCCAAGCCACATTGACATGTGGGATCCAAAGCCGGATGCGCCGCGTGAGATCCGCGGTCCTTTCGGTCACATCCCCACCAAACTCCCCGGCGTGCATGTCTGCGAGCACCTGCCGCTCACCGCGAAGCTGATGGACAAGCTGACCATCCTGCGTTCGGTGGATTGCAGCAGCAGCAACCACACCCCCATCACGATGCAGGCGGGCAATCCCCTGGCCCGTCGCACCAACGATGGCGAGGACGGCGGTGGCTATCCTTCCATGGGGTCAGTGGCCGCCAAGTTCCGTGGTCCCAACGTCCCCGGCATGCCCGCCTTCATCGGCCTGGCGGATTCATGGAAGTCCGATGTCTGGGGAGCCGGGCAGTTGGGCAACGGCTTTGATCCCGTGAACGGCAAGGAACTCGCCGGCAGCCTGACCCTGCCCGAGGGCTTGACGGTGGATCGCTTGGGCGACCGCCACACCTTGCAGGAGAATCTCGACCGTCTGAAACGGTCATTCGACGAAAGCCCGGCCGTGGCCGCCGCTGACCGCTACACCCAGCAGGCGTTTGATGTGCTCACCTCCGGACGGGCTCAACGGGCCTTCAATCTGGAGGAGGAATCCGCCGCCGTGCGCGCGGCCTATGGCAACACCAGCATGGGCGAGAAGGCCTTGCTCGCCCGTCGGCTGGTGGAGGCAGGCGTCACCTTCGTGCTGGTGAGCGGAGCCTGGGGATACTTCGATCACCACGGGGACGAAGTCCGTTGGGGTGGCATTGAGAAGGGCCTCCGGCCGCTCCTGCCCCGCGTGGACCAAACCCTGCACGCCATCGTCACCGACTTGGAAAGCCGTGGCCTGCTCGACAGCACCTTGATCTTGATGATGGGTGAGTTCGGCCGCGCCCCGGTGATCAACAAAAATGCCGGTCGCGATCACTGGACGCGGGTGATGTCCATGGTAATGGCAGGCGGCGGGTTGAAGCACGGCCAGGTGATTGGCAGCACGGACAGCCGGGGTTCCGACATCGCCACCCGCCCGATTGGCCCCTCTGACCTGGCCGCCACGGTGTTCCACCATCTTGGCATCGATCCGAGCACTCACTGGATTGATCGCCAAGGCCGCCCCGTGCCCATCGTCACCCAAGGTGGCAGCCCCATCTCGGAACTGATCTGAACTCGGGCGGCAGGGACAAGTTTGTCGTGCCCGGGAAAGGCTGGAAATCGCTGCCTGCCGGTCTGAGCAGAACTTCGCAGGCTCACTGGTAAATCCGCTCTTCGCGCGGCAGGTCATCCACCCGCCAGCCGCCCGGCCAGAGCCGGATGACACGCTTGGGCCGGAAGCCCTCGATCAGCAGTTCAGATTTGAATTTCAACTGCAATCCGCTGCTCCCGGGAACGGCAGGAACCTCCTTCGTTTCAAGCAACGTGCCGCGCTTGCGATCATTGATCTGGTCCCAGGTGCGAAGATTGTCCTCGGCGGTGGCGGCGGTGATCACGTCGTTGGTAGTCTGTGTCACGCGGAACAGCTCCTTGAGCTTGGGGTCGAAGGCGCTGAACAGCGTGACCGTCACGATGGCCTGCTGATTGTCCACCGCATCAATCCATCCGGCGAACCCGCGCTCCCGCAAGTTCTGCTTGTGGACCTCCTGCTGCTGCGCCGTGGCCAGCGCGCGGCTCTCGGCATCCAGCCAGATGTCCTTGCACCGCCCCGGCCCCTTGAGCGTGGCGTAGGTGAGGTTGATGAACACGGACTGCCCCACCGCGAGATCGGCGATGCTGCCAAACCCGCGCCCTTTCCAAACCCGCGTGCCCGGCACGAGTTGAAAGAGTGTGACCTTCACATCGGCCTTGCCCGCCGTGATGCCGGTGGCGGTCAGGATGTTTTTTTCCAAGTCCACCGCGTCCACGCGCCACGCGCGCTGAAGCCGGGCTAGGTGGCTGAAATCATCCTCCAGTCTGGAGGCAAGGTTGAAGGCGGCCTCAATGCTCAGGCGCTCATACCTGGGCACCTGCGTCTTCGCGGCGGCGCGCTTGCCCTTGGCATCCTTCGGCTCCTTCGGCTCGGCAGGCGTCTGATAAAACCAACCATGCAGATGCGTGCCGATGGGAATGTCCCGCAGTTCCGCCGATGCCCCGTGATAGCTCAGGGAACCAAAGGGCAGCAACGTGAAGGGGAGCGGCAGGTCCCAATCACCGCGCTTTTGCGCATCCGTGCGGTCGGGGCGGAGCACCCCGGTGCGGTTGACGTGGTCGAGGGCGATCAGCTCCCCGCCGATGTAGTGCGCCGAGCCGTCCGGTGGGAACTCACCCGGCTTGAGCTGGAACGAGGTCTCGGCCGCGAAGGACGACGGGTGAAGGACGAAGGACGCAAGCAGAACAACGCCGGCCAAGAGTCTGCGTTGATCGCGAAGGCGGGGAAACCTGTTCATGGGTGTGCGGAAGGCGAGTTCGCCATTCGAACTTCGCCAATTAAAATTTCCATCACACCACTTCCGACACCGGCCCGAGGCTGTCGGCGAACTTCTCCGTGTTCACCTCCATCTTGTGCAGCATGGTGAGGAGCAGGTTCGTGAGGCGGGCGTTGCTGTTGACCGGGCGGCTGCAGACGGCGTAGTGGCCGGCGGCATTGGCGAGGTCGTATTGCTGGAGCTTTGGCAGGTTGTAGTCGATGTGCTGGCCGTGCTTCAGGCCGAGGGATTTGCCGCCCGCGAGAATGGTCGGGAGGTTGGCGTTGCCGTGACTGTGGCCGTAGGCCATGCCGCTGCCGAAGAGGACCATCGTGCGGTCGAGCAGGTTTTCCTCGCCGTCCTTCACCGCCTGCAACTGGTCGAGGAAATAGGTGAACTGCTCGGTGATGAAGGCGTCGCTGCGGCTGAGGCGGGCCATTTGCTCCGGATCGCCATTGTGGTGGGACAGCTCGTGGCGCGTCTGCGGAATGCCGATCTCGGGAATCGCCAGCCCATGGCTCTCGCTGCCGCTCATGTAGGTGATCACCCGCGTCATGTCCGTGCGCAGTGCCAGCACCATGAGGTCATACATGGTGCGGTAGTAGTCGCCCGCCTCGGTCTTGGAGACGTTGCGGGTGAGGTTGGCGGCGGTCTTTCCATCCACGACGGGTTTCGGGATGTTGAGCCATGAATCCAGCCGCTCCGTGCGGACTTCCACCTCGCGAACAGCAGTCAGGTATTCATCGAGCTTCATGCGATCGTCACCACCGATGCCGCGCCGAAGCTGCTTGGCATCTTCGAGCACCAGATCCAGCACGCTGTGGCGGCGGTTCAGCCGGCGGCGTTGCACATCCACTCCTCCCGGCTCGGCCCCGAACAGTCGGGTGAAGACCGCCTTGGGATTGTCTTCGGCCGGCAGCGGCACGCCGTCGCGTGACCAGGCGAGCGTGGTGGTGCCGCGTGAGATGGACAGCTCCAAAGAGCTGAAGCGTGTCAACGGAGCGGCGACCTCCGCCATGAGTTGATCGGCGGAAACGGTGTTGCGGAACGCGCCGCCCTCCTGGCTGACCTTCGCGGCCGTGAGCCAGACCTTCTGGCACTCGTGCGCCTGCCCGATGCCGTTTGGGTGATGGAGGCCGCTGATGGGAGTGATGTTCTCCCGGTGCTTCTCCAGGGACTTCAGCGGTGTGCTCAACTCGTAGTCACGGCCGGCTTTCGTGATCTGCCACGTGAGCACGTTCACGCCGTTGGGGATGTAGATGAACACGCTGCGGCGCGGCTTGGGGGCGGTGGCCGCTGCCCGAAGCGGGCTCATGCAATCCAGCAGCGGCAGGGCGATGGTGGTCGCGCCGAGACCGCGCAGCATGTGACGGCGGCTGAGAAGCCATTTTTGGGAGAGGACGTTGCTCATAATTTGGAAACGGACCAATCAGCGTTTCTGAAAAAGCTCGGACTGCACGAGCGCTTCGACGACCGCCACAAGCCGATAGTCAGCCGCCTTGCTTTGTTTCGCAAGGCTGGCCAGCGGGTCGCGGTCATCCACCGTCATCACCCGCCGCAGGGCGAAGGTGGCCAGCTTCTCGATGAACGCGGCGTTGAACTTGTCGAGATCCTCCACGAGCAGCCTCCGGAACTCCGCAGCGTCAACAAACTTGCGTCCGTCGATCAGCTCGCCGCTGGCGTCCACCTTCGGGTTGGCACCGATCCCGTCACCGACGACCTCCTCCGTGCGCCAGCGGCCAATCGCATCATAGTTGTCAAAGGCCAGCCCCAGCGGATCGATCTTCGCATGGCAGGCGGCGCAGCTCTCGTTCTTCTTGTGAGCGTCGAGCTTGTTGCGGAGTGTCGCCTTGGGCTGCGTGGCCGGGGTGGGCTCGATGGCCGGGACATTCGCGGGCGGCGGCGGGGGCGACTTGCCGAGGATGGATTCCATCACCCACTTGCCACGATGCACCGGGCGATGCCGCGTGCCGTCGGAGGTCAGGCTCAAAATCGCTGCGTGGGTCAGCA
>CAIPBN010000128.1 GCA_903863315.1 uncultured Verrucomicrobiota bacterium
CCGCCGGTGTGCAGGTCGATGTAGGCATCCGCCGACCGGATCAATTCGCTCAGCGCATGGGCGGTGCGTTCCGTGACGGAGCCATCCGGCCGGCCCGGACAAGTGCGGGCCAGGTCCAGTCGATCCTCGGCGACGCGGTGTCCACGCACGAAGGCACCTTCGTTCACCACCGGAACCAAGGTGAGCCGCCCGTGCAGCGTCGCCGCCAGTGCCGGGTTCTGTTCAAACTCCGCGATCAGGCGGCGGACGGCTGCCATGGGTTCGAACTCATCGCCATGCACTCCGCCGGTGATGAGGAGATGCGGTCCCGGACGGGTTCCCAGGATCTCGCGGCGCTGGAGGATGACCGGAGCCGGAGTCATGCGCGGAAACTTATTTCTTCAACTCCGGCGGCAGCTCGGTGGCGCGCAGGTCTTTGAAGCGGAAACCGCCATCCACCGGCAGCACCGTGCCGGTGATGTAGTCGGCGTCCGGCGAGGCGAGGAAGGCCGCAGCGCGGCCGATGTCCACCGGCTGCCCCATGCGGCCCCACGGCAGCTTGGCGCCTTCCGTCGCGATGACTTCTGCGGAGAAGGTCCGCCGCTCGCCGGGCGTGTCGATCCAGCCGGGCTCGATGGCGTTTACATTGATGCGGTGCGCGAACATTTCCACCGCCAGCGCCTGGGCGAGATAGTTCACGCCAGCCTTGGCCGCACCGTAGGCGGAGTTTCGGGCGAAGGGCATTTCCGCGACGACGCTGGAGATGAAGACCACCTTGCCTCCGCCACCCCGTTCCACCATGTGGCGACACACGAGCTGGCTCAGATGAAAACCACTCGTGAGCGTGCCTTGCAGGACGCGGTCGAAGTCCTCGGGCCGGTAGTCGAGGTAAAAGCCCCGCAGGCCGAAGGCGGGATTGCTGATCAGGATGTCGATGCGGCCAGCGGCTTGCAGTGCGGCTGCGACCAGTTCCTCGCAGCCGGCCCGTGTGAACACGTCGGCGGGAATGGCCCAGCACTGCCGGCCCAGCGCGCGAATTTCTGCCACGGTCGCCGCCAGCACGTCGCTGCCGGGCCGGTCGTTGACGATCAGGTCCGCACCCTGCCGCGCCAGCTCCAGCGCGCAACCTTGGCCAATGCCTTGTCCAGCCCCGGTGACCAGGGCGATCTTGCCCGTCAGCTTCAACGCGCCGTTCACTTCAGTCGTATTTGCTGATGGAGGACTTGAGGTCCGTCATCCACGAGTGGAACTCGCTAGAGGCGACCAGCAACTGCGCGCCCTGCGCCTTGCGCTTCTTCAACTCCTCGGGGCTCACGGCCGGGCAGCCCCAGGCCTTGCCGTGCTTGGCGCAGGCGGCGGCGACGCGTTCGAAGGCTTCATCGAGCGTCATCTCTTTGGTCTGCCGCAGCCGCAGGCCCAGATCGCCGGGGCCGACGAAGATTGCGTCCACGCCCGGCGTGGCGGCGATGGCCTCGGCGTTGCGGACCGCTTCGGGCGTTTCAATCTGCACCGTCAGGAAGGTCTCGCGATTGGCCCAAGCGACGTAGGTATCCGCATCGTGAATGTGGAAGTCCGCGTCCAGCCCGGCGTTGTCGAGACCGCGGTCGCCAATGGGCGGGAACTTCACGGAGTCCACCAGCATCCTGGCCTTCTCGGGCGTGGACACGTGCGGGATGAGCAGCCCGGCGGCCCCGTCTTCGAGGTAGCGGTAGAGGCCGGTCTTCTCCAGCGTGGGCGGGCGCAGCAGGATGTCGATGTCGTAGAGGTGCGCGTAAGCCAGCAGCGCCTGAATCTCGCGGATGTCCTGCGCGCGGTGTTCGAGATCCAGCCAGATGCAATCGTAGCCCGCGCGGGCGGCGTGGCAGACATAGGCGGGGATGAAATGTCCGAGCACGGCGGTGCGGACGACTTCACGGTTGCGGATGCGGGCGAGGGTTTTGCTGCGTCTCATGAAAAGGTGTTGGCTAAAGTTCGCGGGAGAATGCGCCGGCCAGCCCGCCTCGCAAGCTGGAAATGCCCGGTGGGCAGCATGCGGTCCGACGATTGGACACGGTGGAAGGCAGGATGAGATGTCCTGGACCTGAGGTGGTGCCGGCCGCGTTCCCGTGAGTTCATTCCGACTTCCGGCTGGCAATCCCCGGCTCGCTCCGGAAGATGCGCGCATGAACTTCCACGGCCTGAAACCCGCCTACGATCGCGACGGCTTTGTCCTCGTGCAGCAGTTGCTTCCGGCGGTCGAGTTCGCCGAACTGACGCAGAATCTTGACCGCTACATCCGCGACGTGGTGCCGCGAGTCCCGCCGACGGATGCCTTTTACGACGTCGATGCGGCGCATCCCGAGTCGCTCCGCCAGTTGCACCGCCTCAACCAGGACGCGTTTTTCGAGCGCTACCGCCGGCACCCGGTGTGGACCGCGCTCGCCGAGGCGCTCGTGGGCGAGCCCGTTTTGGCGGCGGAACCGGAGTGGTTCAACAAACCGCCGCTCTCGACCAAGGGCACGCCGCCGCACCAAGACAACTTCTACTTTTCCCTCGTGCCCTGCAACGTCGTGACGCTGTGGATGGCGCTCGATCCGGTGGATGAGGAGAACGCCTGCGTGCGTTATGTGCCCGGCTCGCACCGGCTGCCCACCCGGCCGCATGCGCGTTCCGGCGTGCTCGGGTTTTCGCAGGGTATCAGCGATTACGGCCCCGCCGATGCGCAGCGCGAAGTGCCCACCCGCCTAGAGCCCGGCGACGTGACGGCGCACCACGGCAACACCATTCACCTGGCCGGGAGCAATCGTTCGGCCACGCGGCATCGGCGGGCCTTTGCGATGGTGTTCCGGGGCGTGAGCTGCCAGCGCGATGAGGCGGCCTTTGTCCGCTATCAGGCGGCGGTGAAGGCCCAGCAAACCGCCTTGGGCATTCAGGCCTGAACCACCGATGCTCAAGGCGAAGCCATCTGAACCCGAAGATCCGCTGCCCATCCTCGCCACCGCAGTGGTGCCGTGGACGGACGCGTTTCAGTTCGATGTCGAACGGTTCCGCCAGCAGGTGCAAACGATCGCGCGCGGGCTGACCCGGCACATTTATCTCTTCGGCACGGCGGGTGAAGGACACGCCGTCAGCGAGGCGCAGTTCGACGACATAGCCGCCGCCTTCCTCACGATCGCGGCGGAGGAACAGGTTCAGCCGATGCTGGGGGTGATTTCCCTGTCGCTGCCGACCATCATTGGGCGCATTGAACGCGGCCGGGCGCTCGGCTTCCGCGAGTTTCAAATCTCCCTGCCCGCCTGGGGCTCGCTCAACGATCCGGAGCTGGACACGTTCTTCGCGCAAACCTGCGGACGATTTCCGGACTGTCGGTTCCTGCACTACAATCTAACCCGCACCAAGCGTCTGCTCGCGCCGACCGACTACTCGCGCCTCGCCGCCGCGCATCCCAATCTCGTTGCGGTGAAGATGAGCACCGATGATGCGGCCCTGGTCGCTGCGCTGCTCGCCGCGGCACCCCGGCTGCGTTTTTACTTCACGGAGTTCGGCTACGTTCACGCCCGGCAGCTTGGCAAGGCCTGCGGTCTGTTGATTTCACTGGCCACGGCGAACTATCCGCAGGCGCACCAGTTTATCCACGCAGACGACACGCACCGGGCGGAGTGCGTGGCGGATTTTCGAGCCATGGTCGGCACCATGCTCGCGCTGGGGCAGGACCGCTTTCACATGGACGGGGCGTTCGACAAGCTGCTCCACCGGCTGCACGACCCGGAATTTCCCCTGCGATTGCTGCCGCCTTATGCGAGCGCGACCGAGGCGGATTTTCTGCGCTTCCGCGAGACCCTGCCGCCGCGCTGGCGAGCTTAGCGCGCGAACTTACTCATCCTCCCGCGTCTGCTGCCCGAACACCAGGCCTCGCAGGCTGGCCGGGTCTGGTGCCGGTTCCAGGAGGCTGACCACGTAACCCACCGCCATCGTGGTGAGACAGCCCGTCATCGAATACCACAGGAAGGAAATCTTTGTGCCGAAGCAGACATACAAGGTCGTGAGCAGACCGGCGATCCAGCCAATCAGCGCGCCCCGGGCAGTCGCGCGCCGGACCAGGATGCCCAGCAGGAACAGGCCAACCATCGGCCCGCCAATCAGCCCGATGACCTTGTTGGTCGCCTCCAGCAACGTGCCCAGGCGGTTCACGAGAAACGCCAGCACCACCACCGCGGTGCCGTAGCCAAACGTCAGCCAGCGCGCGATGCGGAGCTGGTTCTGTTCGGACAAGTCGGGCCGCCGCCAGAGCCGTTGGTAGAAGTCCACCAGGCTTGCCGAGGTCAGCGAGTTGATGCCGGCCGAGATGGTGGACATGCTCGCCGCGTAAATGGCCGCGATGAACAATCCGGGAAACCCGCGCGGCAGCTCCGTGACCACGAAGTAAGGCAGGATTTGATCCGCCTTCTGGATCTTGCCGGCGGCAAGCGGATCGCCGTGGGTCTGATAGAACGCGAACAGGATCAGGCCGGTGCCGTAAAACGTGGCCGTGACCGGCAGGGTGAACAGCAGCTTCAGCCATAACCCGCGCTGGGCCGCCTTGAGGCTGGTGGCGGAGAGGTATCGCTGCACGGACACCTGATCGGTGGCCATCTGCACCAGGTGCATGAAGGTGGCTCCGATGATCAGCCCCCAGAGCGTCAGCCGCACGGTCGGGTCCGGGCTGAGGCTGAGCGTCAAACGTCCGCCTTGCTGGCCCAGTTCCAGCACGCGGCCCAGTCCGCCCGGCACCTGCGTGAGCGCCACCCAGGCGATGGCCAGTTGCCCACCAAACAGGACCACCAGTTGCATCACGTCGGTCCAGATCACCGCCCGCATGCCGCCGCAGGTCGTGTAAAGCGTGGTCAGCGCGCCGGTGCACAGGATGGTGAACCAGAGCGGCAGGCCGGTGACTTGCTCGAGCGCGAGTGCGGGCGCGTAGGTGGCCGCCGCCAGCCACAGCAACACGCGGATGACGAACGATGCCGATGCCAGCGTGCGCAGATGCACGGAGAAGCGGGCTTCGAGATACTGGTAGGCCGTGAAGAACTTCGCCTTGTAGTAAAACGGGAGGAACACAAGGATCGTGATCGGCGTGGCTAGCAAGAAGGCCAGGTTGGCCAGGAAGAAAATCGGGCCATGCGCATAACCCTCACTTGGTGCGGCCAGGAAGCTGATGCCCGAGAACAGCGCCGCCAGCATGGTCATCGCCACCACGGCGCTGCCCATGCTCCGGCCCGCGAGGAAATACTCATTCAGGTCGCGCTGCCCCTTGGTGAACCACATGCCAATCCCCACGGTGAGCAGGAGGTAGCCGCCGAAGATGGCATAATCGAGCCAGGAAAAGTGCGTGGATAGCTGGGCCATGGGCGCGTGGGCGGCGGAAATTTTGACTGAGCCTAGAGGCTGGAACAGCCTTTGCAATCATCCGTTCAAACCGCACTCTCGCATCCTGCCATGCCGCTCCAGCTCATCACCGAACTGACGCCTGCCGAACACCGGCTGGTGGCCCGCGCCGTGGATGGTTTCGTGCCGGCCACGGTCTTTGACATTCACGCCCACCTGACCCACTCGCGCCACTTCGCGGCGGGCAAACGTCCGGCCTTTCTCCCTCCGGACACAGCAGTCGGGGTGGCCGCGTATCGCGCCGCGCTCGAGCGCTGGCTGCCGGGCCGCGCCGTGGAGGGCCTCTTCTTCGGCTTTCCGAGCGCGGGCAATGACCGGACTGGGGAGAATAACTTCGTCGCAGCGGAGGTGACGCCGTTGCACGAGCAGACCAACAGCCGCGCGCTGGCGTTGGTCGCGCCGGAGGACGATCCGGTCGCCGTGCGTGAGTTCGTGACCGCGCACCGCTTCGCCGGCCTCAAGCCCTACCGGCTCTATGCGCCCGTGGCTGACACGGCGCAGGCGCAGTTGGAGGAGTTCGTGCCCCGCTGGATGTGGCAGCTCTGCCATGAATTGGAGGGCGTGCTGATGATCCATCTGGTCCGCAGCGCTGGGATCGCCAACCCCGGGAATCTGGACGCGTTGCGCCGGCTCTGCTGCGAATTCCCCCGCTGCCGCGTGGTGCTGGCGCATGTCGCGCGCTCGTTCAACTACCGCAACGCCCTGGATGCCCTCGGCGAACTCGCCGCGCTCGACAACGTGGTGGTGGACACCTCGGCCGTCACCGAGACCGCAGCGATGCGCGCCGCGCTGGATTTGCTGGGGCCACGCCGTGTCCTGTTCGGATCCGACTTCATGGTCAGCGAACTGCGCGGCAAGTGTTTCACGATGGGCGATGGGTTTGCATGGGTCTATGCCGATGCCCTGCCGTCGCCGGCGGTGACCGCCTTCGAGAACTTTGCGCCCGTTGGGGTGGAATCGTTGTTGTGCCTGCGCGAGGCCTGCGAGAGCACCGGCTGCAGTGCGGCGGATGTCGCCGACATTTTCCGTCACAATGCCCTCCGCCTGCTCGCGCCGCATCTGCGACCAGAAGCGGTGCCGCCAGCGCCGCGCGGCCCGGAACTCTGGAGCGCGGCCCGGGGCAAAATCTCCGGCGGCACCGGCCTGCTGTCCAAGCGCGCGGAGATGTTCGATCCCGCCACGTGGCCGAGCTATTTCTCGCGCTGCTCCGGCGCGCACATCTGGGACACGAACGGCCGCCGCTATTTGGACTTCACCGGCGGCGTGGGAGCCATCCTGCTTGGCCATGCTGATCCGGATGTGAACGCCGCCGTGCATCGGCGCGTGAGCCTGGGCAGCTACTGCACGCTGGCTTCGCCTGATGAAGTTGCGCTGGCCGACTTGCTCCTGGAGTTGCATCCCTGGGCGCAACGCGTCCGCTACGCGCGTGGCGGCGGCGAGTCGCTGGCGCTCGCGGTCCGCATCGCCCGGGCTGCCACTGGCCGCAGCGGCATCGCCTTCTGTGGTTACCACGGCTGGAGCGACTGGTATCTGGCTGCCAACTTGGGTGCCACCACGGCGCTGGATGGCCATCTGCTGCCGGGACTGGAGCCGCACGGCGTGCCCCGCGAACTCGCCGGCACCGCCGTGCCGTTCAAATACAACGACCTCGCCGCGTTCGACCGTGCGCTGGCGCAGTTGGACGGCAATCTCGCCGCCGTGGTGATGGAGCCGTTCCGCGCCGAACTGCCGCGCGACAATTTCGTGGAGACAGTGGCCGCGCGTTGTCGTGCGGCGGGCGCGGTCTGGGTGGTCGATGAAGTTACCGCCGGCTGGCGGTTTGGGTTTCCCGGTGGCTGCGCGCGGCTGGGGCTCTCGCCGGACCTCGCCGTGTATGCCAAGGCGATGAGCAACGGCTATGCCTGCGGAGCCGTGGTGGGGCGCGACGGCGTGATGGACGCCGCGAACAAGAGCTTCATCTCCAGCAGCTATTGGACGGACGGCATCGGGCCCGCCGCAGCGCTGGCCTGCGTGGAGAAGCTGCGTCGCACGAATGCGACCGCTTGGGTGCAGGCGCTGGGTGAACGACTGCAACGCGGACTTCGCGAAGCCGCCGCCGCACATCCGGCCTTGGGCCTCCAAGTGGGCGGACAGGCCCCTGCGCCGTCGCTTGCCTTCGCGCTCGGGCAGGATGCCTCCGCCGCCAAGACCCTTTGCATCCGGGGCATGCTGGCGCGTGGCTTCATGGTTTCCGGCCAGCTTTACCTCATGTCCGCGCACACCGAGGCGCACCTTGATTCCGTGCTGGACGCCTTGAACGAGGTGTTGGGCGAACTCGCTGTCTGGCAGGCGGCTGGCCGGTTGCAAGCCGAGGCGGGAGGCGTGCCCGGGAATGCCGGGTTTGCCCGCTTGGCGTGAGCTGCGGCGCTCGCTACGCTGCCGCCATGATCTCCGCAACCGCCCGTCGCGACCATGCCTTCACCCCCGCCGCGCTGCTGCTCTCACTCTGCCTGAACCTCGCCATGAACTCCTCGACCGCCGCCACTTGGGAACCGCTCGCCCCGCTGCCTGAACCGAATGGTGGGTTTGTCTGCGGAGCGATCGGCGACAGTGTGGTGGTCGCTGGCGGCACGAATTGGAAGGACGGCAGCAAGCACTGGCTGGACCGCATCTGGGTTTACGAGCCCGCGCGGAAGGCGTGGCGCGAGGCGGGCCGCCTGCCCGTGGCGCTGGCTTATGGAGTCGCCGGACAAGCGCCCGGGGCGTTTTGGTTTGCGGGCGGCAGCGACGGGAAGGAAACGCACGCTCAACTCTGGCGGATGGACTCGAAATTCGCCGTGACGGCCATCGCGAAGATTGAGCCCCGGCTGGTTTATGCCAGCGGCGCGGTGCTGGACGGCCGGTTGCACGTCGTTGCCGGCGCGGCGGATCAGGCCAAGGTGGACACGCTCACCAACGCCGCATTCGCCTTCGACCTGAAGTCCGGAGCCACTCGGCGCCTGGCGGAGCTGCCCTCCGCCGGCATCATCACGGGCACGGCGGCGGCGTGCGGTGGGCGCTTGTTCGGGTTCAGCGGGGCGCACTGGGACGCGGCGGCCAAGACGGTCGTCAACACCGCGGCGGCCTTCGCCTTCTCGCCCAAGTCGGGTCGGTGGGACAAACTCGCACCGGTGCCGTTCCCGGTGCGGGGACTGACCGCCGTGGCACTGGATGATCGCCATCTTTACCTCGCTGGCGGCTACAAGAATGAGGCGGAGGCTTTCACCGCTGAGGCCTTCATCTACGACACCCAGACGGACAAGTATCATCCCTCCACGGCGCTGCCTTACCGGGCGATGGTCGGGTTGGTGGTGGCTGGGGAATGGCTCTACTGCCTCGGTGGCGAGGACCGGATGAAGCACCGCTCCGACGCCGCGTTCCGGCTCCGCTGGAAGTCGCTGATCAACGCGGGTAAGTAGCCAGTCCCGCCCGCCTGCCTTCTCACCGCAGCGCCTTGCCCACCGGCCGGTAGCCGTGCTCGTTGAGCAGGGCGATGACCCCGCGGTCACTGGCATCGCGGGCCACGTCGGCATGCGCGTTCAGCGCGTTGTAAATGGCTTCCAGCGCGGCGTCCGCGGCATCGGCCCGGGCGTCCGGCTTGTTCTGCGCGGTGGCGACGCCGGCATTGCCCAGCGCTTCCAACGCCGTGCAGTAGTGCAGCGCGAACTCAAAGCGCTTCGCGTGGTAAAGGATGTAAGGCCGTGCCCCGCCCCGGGCCCGGGTGTTGCCGCGATACATCTCGTTCATCGCGTCGGCGTAGAGTGATTTCACCTTGGTCAACCAAGCGGGCGGCGCGGTCTTCGCGTTGAGATGGCGCAGCAGCACCTGCGGCGCGGGCACGCCGAGGGCTGGATCGTTGGCGGCGATGAGCTTGGCGGCTTGCTCCAGATGTTCGAAGCCCAGCCACAGCCGCTCGGAAACACCGTCGCCGCAGATGGGCGTGACCAGCTCATCCAAGGAACGGCGGGCGGTCAGCGTGGCGTCGAAAGCAGCGCGGCTGACGAAGTAGGCGGCGGCGTTCAAGTCGCCGGGCATCACTGCGGTGGCGACGAAGCCAGCGGCCTTCGCGTTGCGCAGGGCGTTGAAATCCACCGCCAACTGGCTCAGCGCGAACTGTGGCAGCACCGAGGGAACCGTTGCGCCAAGAGGCAGTGGACGCAGATCAGCCGGGGCTTGCGCCAATACCGTCAGGCCATGCTCGCGGGCGCTGCGGGCGAGCGCTTCAGCCCGGCCGGACTCAGCAGGCGCGGCAAATGATTTCACCCCCTTGAAGGCGGCCCGCCCACCGGTGTCGCCGTCCACCGCGATGGCAGGAAACGCCACGAGCTGGGCGGGCACAATCAGGTGCGTGAACTTGAGCCTGGCCAGTTGCGTGATGAGTCGTTGCTGATCCGCCAGCGGCCAGGCGTCGGCTCCGTGCGGCTGGCCGTTGAAGGCGCTCCACGCGCGGATGCGCAGGCCTGGCTCCAGCACGACGTCGAAGCCGCCCAGCTTCAATTCCGGCTTCGCGACCGGCAGGGCATCACCGTGCAGGAGTGGCCGGATGCCAAGGCGCTGGGCCAGTTCGCTGGCTGCCCACAGCGTAGCCACCGGACTTCCCCCGCCGACAACGAGGCCCGCCGGTGTGCTTCGAATCACCTGGCCTTGGTCGGAAAGCTTTGGCCAGGCGGATTTCGGGATCGCGGGGTTGGTCGGCGGACTGCCGAGCAGGATCGTGTTCGCGGCATCTGCCGGAGCGCTGGTGCGGACGGCAGCTTCCACGGCAAACAGCGCGCGGAAATCTGCGGCCAGGCGGTCGGCGGCAAGTTTCTCAAGCGCTGGCGCGTTGCCGCCGATGACGATGGAGATTTGAGTGGCGGCAGTGAGATTCAGTCCGGCCCAGCAAACAGCGACAGAAAACAACAGAGCTCGCAGCATAGGGAAATCAGGGTTTGGAGGACTGCGCCGAGACGCAGATGAGGCTTTCGCGGGTGCGCACAAAGAGCCGGCCATCCGCGATGGCGGGTGTCGCGATGATCTCCTCGCCCAGATCGTTCCGGCCTAGCACGCGCAGCTCTGGCCCGTCTTGCAGCACCACGATGAATCCGTTGCGACCAGCGATGAAGACCTTGCCGTCAGCGGCGATGGGCGAGGCGTAGTAATCACCGAGATTGCCCAGCCGGGTGCGCTCCCAAAGCACCTTGCCGTCCCGCGCGTCGTAGCAACTGGATAGCCCGCCGCTTTTCACCAGATAGAGGCGCTGGTTGTAGAGCAGCGGGGAGGAGAGGTTCGACGGCGTTTTCTGGTCGAGGTTCCACAGCACATGGGTCTTGGTCACATCGCCACTGCCCCCGCCGCGCACGGCCTGGATGATGTTGCCGCCGGCGGCCTGGTTGATGGGACTTTGGAAGGCGGTGTCAATCTCGTCCGGGCCAATGCGCCCGTCCTTGTTCTTGTCTGAAGCGTCGAAGCGCTCGTGGAATTCCTTGGGCACCTCGTCGCGCGCGAGGATGCCGTCCTGGTTGGTGTCCAGCCACTGGAGCAAGGCGTGCTTCAGCGTCCGCGTCGAGTCGCCATAGCTTTGCACGGCGAGGTAAATCACGCCGTCGCGCACCACGGGCGAAGTCATGATGGTGCGCAGCAGCGTGTTGCAGGTCCAGCGCTCCTGGCCGGTGGCGGGGTCGTAGCCCTTGAGCTTGCCGCTGCCGGCGATGACAAGGTCCGTGCGGCCGCCCGCCTCGCACAGCACGGGCACGGCGTAGCCCGCCAGCATGTCGTTGCGCCGGGTCTTCCACCGTTCCTTGCCGGTGCGCGCGTCCACGGCGACCAGAAACGGCGCGAGGTCGTCGTCCTGGCAGAAGATGACGGTGTCACCGAAGACAATCGGCGAGGCCGCCGCGCCCCAGTCCATGAGATAGGCGGGCTTGGGCATCGCGTAACGCCACACTTCCGCGCCGGTCGCCGCGTTGAAGGCCAGCAGGCCCACGGTGCTGAAGTGGACATACACGCGCTCGCCATCGGCGGCGGGAGTGGAGGAGGCGTGGCTGTTGGGCGGAGTGATGCGCGGCAGCGCGCCGGTGGCGAATTCCGTGCGCCACAACTGGCGTCCGCTGGCGGTGTCCAGCGCGAAGAGGGCGCACTTCTGCTCGCCCACCATCGCGGTGCTGAACACCTTGCCCCGCATCACCACGGGCGAGCCGATGCCATCGCCGAGCTTCGCACGCCAGGCCACATGCCGGTCCGCCGAGAAGTCCAGGGGAAGACCCTTGCTGGTGGAGATGCCGGAGGCGTTGCCACCCCGGAACTGGGGCCAGTCCTCCGCATGCAGGCACGACGCAACCAGGAGCGACAGGAGGACAAGGGGCGATTTCACGCGCCGAGACTAAGCCCGCAGATGATCCCGTCAACCGCTGTTCTTGCCGCGGGCCGAAAACAGCCTTCGTGTTCCGCCCTCAGGGCAGGGGCTTCACGAAGATGTTCTTGTAGTGGACCTCGCTGCCCGGGTCGTGACCTTGCAACGCAAACGTGCCGCTGGCGATGAGCCGGCCCGGGTTGCCTTTCCGCTGCGGTTGCTCCTCCTCGGTGTAGTCCACGATCACCTTGCCGTTGACGCTGGTGGTGACGTGCTTGCCGACGACCTTGATGGTCATGGTGAACCACTCGCCGTCCTTCGCGGGCGCTTCCAGATTGTCCTTCACGTTGTAAAGGCCGGCCGTCTTCTTCGGGTCGCCGTGGGTGTTGTTGACCTGCACCTCGTAGCCCTTCGCCGGCCAGCCGTCCTTCTGAAACTCGGTGTGAAAATAGACGCCGGAGTTCGCCTTGGCCCGGGTGCTGATGTCCAGCTTCAGCTCGAAGTTCTTGAACTTTCCGCCGTTCACATCGCCCACATAGAACAGGTGCGCGCGCGGGCCTTTCACAATCAACTCGCCGTTCTCGACCTTGAAGGTGTCGGGATTCTCGTTCGCCTTCCAGCCGGCGAGCGACTTGCCATCAAAGAGCGAAATCCAGCCGTCCTTGTCCGCCGCAGAGGCGACGCAGGCAACGGCGAGGAACAACGTGAACAAGGACTTTTTCATGAAATGATTGTTTTGAAACGGGTGAACTGCCCGGCCAACGTAGTCAAACGGTCAAGACGGCGTCAATCGCGCTCCCGTCCGCGCGAGGAGTCCGTGAAACAAACCGACCCTGACACACGTCCAACGCCGCGACTTACGACCATGGCCACGCACGCAACTCTCCTCGCCCTCCTGACTGGAGCCGCGCTCACGCTTTCGGCGGCGGAAGCCAAGAAGGCTCCGCTCGACTTGAGCAAGCTTCCACCTGCCGCCAGCGGTCCGGTGGATTTTGCGCGCGACATCCAACCCCTCTTCGCCGCGAAGTGCTATTCCTGCCACGGCGCGGAAAAGCAAAAAGGTGGCCTTCGCCTCGACCTCAAGGCCGCCGCGCTTGAAGGCGGCGACAGCGGCAAGGTCTTCCTCGCTGGCAAGAGCGCCGAGAGCAAGCTGGTCCACGCGCTCGCGGGCCTCGGCGAGGCGGGCATCATGCCGCCCAAGGACAAACCGCTCACGCCCGCCGAGATCGGCAAGGTGCGCGCGTGGATTGATGCCGGTGCTGTTTGGCCGGACGACGGCAAGGTGGCCGTCAAGAAGTCCGACCACTGGGCGTATCAGCCGGTGAAGCGGCCGGCAGTTCCCGGCGCGGGCAATGCGATTGACGCTTTTGTTCGTGCCCGGCTCGCAAAGGAGAGGCTCCAGCCTTCGCCTGAGGCCAACCGCCCCACGCTCATCCGCCGCCTTTCGCTCGACCTGCTCGGCCTGCCACCCAAAGCGGAGGAAGTTCGCGCCTTCGTGGCGGACAAATCGCCTGACGCCTACGAAAAGCTCGTGGACCGCCTGCTTGCCTCGCCGCACTTTGGCGAGCGCTGGGCGCGCCACTGGCTCGACCTCGCGCGCTACGCGGACAGCGATGGCTACGAGAAAGACCGCCCGCGCCCGTTTGCCTACACCTTCCGCGACTGGGTCATTCAGGCCATCAACAGCGACCTGCCGTTCGACCAGTTCAGCATCCAACAGCTAGCGGGTGACCTGCTGCC
>CAIPBN010000129.1 GCA_903863315.1 uncultured Verrucomicrobiota bacterium
AGGTGCTGCCCGACGACATCGAGGTGACCTACGAGTTCGACCAGTCGCCCTACGTCGTGCGCGCCATCCGCGACCTCGTGAAGGAAGGCGCGCTCGGCGCGGTGCTCACGGGCCTGATGGTGATGCTCTTCCTGCGCGACTGGCGCAGCGCGTTCATCGTGGTCATCAACATCCCCGTGTCGCTGCTGGCCGGGACATTCGCGCTCTGGGTGAGCGGCCAGAACGTGAACCTGATGACGCTCGGTGGGCTCGCGCTGGCCGTCGGCATCCTCGTGGACGAGGCGACAGTGGCGATTGAAAACATCCATGTGCATCTCGCGCGCGGCCGGCCGCTAGCCCGTGCGGTGCTCGACGCCACCGTCGAAACCACCGGCCCGCGTTTCCTCGCGATGCTCTGCGTGCTGGCGGTGTTCATCCCCGCCTTCTTCATGCAGGGCGCGGCGAAGGCGCTCTTCACGCCGCTCGCGCTGGCCGTGGGTTTCTCGATGGTCGCGAGCTTCCTCCTTTCCAGCACGTTGGTGCCGGTGTTGAGCGTGTGGCTGCTGCGCGGTCACGAGTCAGGCGTGAAGGAAGACAAAGGCTCACCAGCCTATACGTCAATGCTCCGTCCGCTCCTCGCGGCCCGCTGGCTGGTGCTTGTGGTTTATCTCGGCCTCACCGCCGGTGCGCTCTGGTTAGTCTTCCCGCGCCTGGGCACCGAGATTTTCCCGAAGGTGGACGCCGGGCAAATCCAGCTCCGCCTCCGCGCCACGCCCGGCACGCAGCTTGAGAAGATCGAGGCCATCGCCCTGCGCGTGCTCGACCTCATCAAGCGCGAGGCCGGCCCGGACAACGTGCAGATGAGCATCGGTCTCGTCGGTGTCCACGCGGCGAACTACCCCGTCAACCTCATCCACCAGTGGAACGCCGGTCCCGAGGAAGGCGTGCTGCAAATCCAGTTCAAGTCCGGCTCCGTCCGCACCGAACCGCTCAAGGAAAAGCTCCGCGCCGTGTTCAAGGCCGAGCTGCCCGAGGTGCTCGTGTCATTCGAGCCGAGCGACATCGTCGAGCGCGTGATGAGCTTCGGCGCGCCGACACCCATTGAAATTGCCGTGCAAGGCCAGAGCCTCCCCTCGAGCAAGGAGTTCGCTGACAAAATCCGCGAGCGGCTGGCCAAGATTCCCGCGCTGCGCGACGTGCAGTTCGCCCAAGTCCTCGACTACCCGACGCTCGATGTGAACATCAACCGCGAGCGCGCCGGCCTGCTCGGCGTGCGGATGTCCGACGCGACCAAATCGCTCGTCGCCAGCACCGCGAGCAGCCGCTTCACCGTGCCGAACTACTGGGCCGACCCCGGCTCAGGCATCGCCTTCAGCGTGCAGGTGCAGGTGCCGCAAGGCCGCGTGACGACAGTCGAGGAGTTCAAGAACACGCCCGTCACCACCACCGGCGGCAAGGCCACGCTCCTCCGCAACATCGCCAGTGTGAGCGAAGGCATCGCGCCGCAAACTTACGAACGCTACAACCTCGTCCGCGTCGTCTCGCTCACCGCGAACATCCACGGCTCCGACCTCGGCAGCGTGGCGAAGGCCATTAACCAGGCGCTCAAGGAAGTCGGCGCGCCGCCCGCGAAAACCAGCGTGGCCGTGCGCGGGCAAATCCCGCCGATGGAAGAGATGTTCGCCGGTCTCCGCAACGGCCTGCTGCTGGCCGTGGTCGTCATCTTCCTGCTGCTGGCCGCGAACTTTCAGTCCGCGCGTCTCTCGCTCGTCGTCATCTCCACTGTTCCCGCCGTCCTCGCAGGCGTCGCGCTGACGCTCTGGCTCACGCACACGACGTTGAACCTCCAGAGCTTCATGGGGGCCATCATGGCCGTGGGCGTGGCCGTCGCGAACGCCATCCTGCTCGTGACCTTCGCCGAGCGGGATAGGGTTTCCGCACAGTGGGTAAAATTCTCGCCTTCGACTAAGACATGGTCGGAGCAGAGTCTGAACGAGGCGGATGCCGGGACGCTCCACTCGCTCGCAGCAGCTTCCGCCCTCATTGGTGCCACTTCCCGCCTCCGCCCCATCTTGATGACCAGCTTCGCCATGATGGCCGGCATGTTGCCGATGGCCCTCGGCCTCGGCGAAGGCGGGGAGCAGACCGCGCCCTTGGGCCGAGCCGTTATCGGTGGCCTCGCCGCCGCGACGCTCACGACGCTCTTCATCCTCCCGTCCGTCTTCGCCGTGGTGATGGCCGGCAAACACACCCGCTCCGCCAGCCTCGACCCGGATGACGAGCAAAGCCCGCAGTTCAGCGCCGCCAAATGAATCCCGCCATGAAACCCAACCGTTGGAGCGCGGACGCCCACGTCCGCAAGCCCTCACTTCACGAGAT
>CAIPBN010000130.1 GCA_903863315.1 uncultured Verrucomicrobiota bacterium
CTCCGCTTCGGCGCGGTGGATTGCAGCGCCGAACACCTCGGCTGCCGTTCTCAGCGCCTCCAGCTCCATCTCCGACCAAATCCTTGAGTTTGACCTGAATCCGGCCGCGTTCTTCCTCCGCTTCGGCGCGGTGGATTGCAGCGCCGAACACCTCGGCTGCCGTTCTCAGCGCCTCCAGCTCCATCTCCGACCAAAGCCGTGACGCATCCGCCCGTCCGAGCGCCAGAAATCCCCACCAAGTGGTGTCCGCAAAGATGGGGGTCAAGGCGATGCATTGCATGCCTTTGGACTGCGGCACCGCCCGTTCGGACAGCGGCAGATCCTCCACGCGGCCTTGCACCGTTTCGCCGCGCGCGAGGACCTCCTGCCAGCGGGCACAGCCCGCCGCACGATAACCGCTCGCGCTGGCCGCCGGGCCGTCCTCCTCGGGCGCTGGCCACAGACAGCAAGCCCGAAAGGCCAGCTCGTCCCCCAGCTGTTCGTTCGCAAACAGGCACACGGCACTGGCCTCGGTGGCCGCGCCCAACTCTTCGACCACCACCCCGGCTGCTTTTTGCCAGGGATGTGCGTGCAGCAGGGATCGCGCGGCATGCGCGACGGTGTGGAGGATGCGGTCCCGCCGCCGCAACGCCGCCGCCGCCTCGTGCCGCTCGGAGATGTCGCGCACATGTATCAGGACAGCGACCTGGCCCCGGTATTCGCAAAGGCGCGCCGCCAGCTCGATCGGAATCACCCGCCCGTCCCGGGTGAAGCTCTCGCTTTCCAAGATCGTGGTCTGCGGTGCGAACAAGCCCGGGAAACTGTCGCGGACCGCTTGCTGGCGCTCGGGCGGAACCAGATCGGTGACGTGCTTGCCCAAGAGTGCTTCGCGGGCCAAGCCATGCAATCGTGCGGCGGCGGGGTTGGCGTCCAGCACGACGCCGGCTTGCGACTCCACAAAGATGGCATCGGGTGAATTTTCAAACAGCATGCGGAACCGGGCCTCGCTCTCGGCCAGGGCCATCTGCCCCAGCCGTCGAGCGGTGATGTCCCGGCTCACGCCCACGATGCTGGTGATTTCACCGTGCTCGTTGAGTGCTGGCACTTTGGTCGTCAAGAACCATCCGGTTGAACCGTCCGCCTGCGTGAACCGCTCCTCGCGGTTGATCACTGGCTGGCCAGTCTGGAGCAGCGCCTGATCATCAGCCGTATAGGCCTCGGCGTGTGCCTGGGTGGTTGCGAAGTCGTGGACCGTGCGGCCGGTCCCATCGTCGCCGGCGGAGAGTTTCAGGAGCCGGCGATTGGCCGCGTTGTGCAGCAGGAAACGCCCTTCCCGGTCTTTGATGTAAATGGAGTCGGGGATCGCATCGATGACGGTGCGCAGGAGCTGAAGCTGGCGAGCCAGTTCGCGCTCGACCGCCTGACGGGCGGCAATTTCTGCGGAAAGCTGTGCATTGGCGCGCGTTAATTCCGCCGTTCGTGAGGCCACCTCGGCCTCCACCCGCGCGGTGCGCCGCAACTGCGAACGCAAATAAATCGCCCCGCCCAAGGTCAGCAACACCCCGCTCGCCAAGGCCATCAGCGGATTCCACGAGCTGGCCGCGGTGATTGCTTCTTCGCTGGGGTGAAACACCAGGGCGAACAGCCGTTCCCCCAGCGTGAGCAAGTGCTCCACATGCCAGCCGGACCGCATCGCCGGCTCGGAGGCCGCCACCGGTTCCGTTTTTCCGACCGGCACATGCGCCAGGATCCTTTCGGTGCTACCCGGGGTCAGATCCAAGGCCATGAGATCCAGCGTGAGCGGCGGGGCCTCATTGATCACGTTCCGAAGAAAGTCCCCCACGCGCACCACTCCTTGCGCAAAGCCGATCAACCTCGCCTGACGCTCAACCCGTGTTGCCGGGATCTTGCCCTCGCGATACACGGGCATGATGAGCACATAACCCATCTGTTGCTCGGGTTCCTGCACCAGCCGGATCGGGGGTGACAAGACCAGATCCCCCACGTCACGGGCCAGATCCAGCGCATTGGTGGTCGGCCCGCGCGTCAAATCGAACCCCAAGGCCAGTTCGTTGCCGGTCAACGGCTCTGCGTAAAGAATCGGAGCGTGGACCGCCCGGTCCTCCGCCCGCTCTAATCCGCCCGGTAACCGGCTCTGGGTGAACTCGAAGCGATGCCCCAATTCGCGCGTGGCCAGTTCTTCCACCCGCAGCCGATCCGCCTGTCGCACCAAAGGCACCCACTCTAGTGCCCGCAACCCTGGATGCCGCCGCAGGATGGGACGCGCAATTTCTGCGAACTCAGATCGTGACAAGTCACTGCGCCGACCAATGAGCTCCCCGAGATTGTGCAAGACCTCATTGCACGTCTCCGCCTCCATCCGCACCGCGCTCGCCGTCGCCTGTGCCTGCAGCGACAGGTGCAGCTCCGCTCGCTCCCGATCCCACTGCCGCACCCATTGAAATATCCCCAACGAGCCGGCCAGCCCCAGCACCACCACGGCGGCAATCCAGACTGAATCGCGCACCGCCACCCCGGCCTTTGCCTTGCCTGATGGGGAATCCGGCTCGTTGGGCATGACTGGATGGTGATCAACCTGTGGCTCGGTCACAACACATTTGCGCAGGCCAGCCAGAGTTCGTGCGTGGAATGAATGCGGGACAAAGTTGGCGAAAGAAAATCTCCGCTTGCAATGAAACCACCGTTGCCTACTCTTGCGCCGCTCTTCTTACGGAAGCGAGCGTAGCTCAGTCTGGTAGAGCGTCACCTTGCCAAGGTGAATGTCGAGGGTTCGAATCCCTTCGCTCGCTCCAATTCTCTACCTGCGACCACTTGCGACAAGACGCGACTAACTGCGTCCAGTTCAACGGGTTGCGTCAGTTACTCCCGGCTTCACGGTTGCGACAGCCCTCGACACGGCAAGGCTCCTGCGGACACGCTCCGGCTCGTCAGCTTGGCTCGTCGTGGTGGAAGGATTCGACCGTCGCTCCCAAGGCCTCGCGACCGTCGCCGAGCTGAGACGTTCCGCCGACACCACTCCGCTGCGCTGCGCACTGCCGGACTCAACGACTCAGAATTCGGATAGCTTCTCGGCTCAATTAGATCGGTTTCACGGCAATTCCCTTGGCCCAAGCCTTGCCGCAGAGCTGCGCGTCGAGGATGGCGAGTTTGAGGCCATGCGCCTTCGCCGCCAGACCGGGGAAAACTTGCGGTGACACTTTCAAGGTGTTACTTTCCGTCCGTGGGCACCATCACGGCAAAGCAGTTGCACCAGGAGACCAAGGCCGTTCTCAACCAGCTTGAGCAGGGCGAATCTCTCGTCATCACCCGCAATGGTCGCGCCATCGGGCGCATCGAACCGATGACCGCCGCCGAGCAGCCCGGCTGGAGTGACATCATGGGCGAGGTGTGGCGGGCGCAGAAGAGCGTCAAGGCCGCCGACCGCGTGCCCAATCCCGTCTTGCAGGAGCGTCAACGCCGCCGGTGAGAATCTACGCCGACACCTCCGCTCTGATTGCGTGGTTTCATCCGGCGGACGAGTTCGCCCTGGCGGTGACTTCATGGTGTTGCGAGCGCTCGCCGGATTTCTGCTGGAATCCCCTGCTGCGCGTTGAGCTGCGCCACAACCTCCGCCGTCTCTCCAGCACCTACGCCGCCGCCGCGTGGCACGCCTACCGCACGAGCGAAACCTCCCAGCGGCTCAAGCTGGGCATCCATCGCTTGCCCGATCTCTTGGAATGGGGTGACGAGTTGAGCGCCCGCCACGCGCAGGCCGCGTCCGCTGGCACTTGGGATTTCGTCCATGTCGCCGCCGCGCAGCATACCCGCGCCGAGGTGTTCATCACCTGCGATGTTGCCCAGGCGGAACTCGCC
>CAIPBN010000131.1 GCA_903863315.1 uncultured Verrucomicrobiota bacterium
ACCCTACACCGCGGAAAAGATCCTGGTCCTGCTGCGAAATGTTCTGGATGACACACCAGCAGCAACCCCTTCAGGCTCAGTCCAGTCCGTCATCCTGCCTCAGACAGTGCTCCCGATGACCCTTGCCCCTGTCAGCTTGGAAGCCTTGGCCCATTCGCTGGCTGAGGCCCATGCCGGACGTCGGCCAGTGACGACCGTTGACCTGAGCGCCCTCGCCGCAATCCGCGAGCACACACCGGAAGACATGACCGTCACCGTGGAGGGCGGGATGAGTCTGGCCGAACTCCAAGCCCAGCTCGCCACCCGCGGCCAATGGCTGCCCATTGACCCGCCCCATCCCGATCGCGTCACCATCCGCCAACTGCTCGCCGAGAATCTCTCGGGTCCGCGCCGCTGCGGGTTCGGCACCATCCGCGAACACCTCATCGGTTTGGAAGCCCTCCTCGCGGATGGCCGGGTGATCCACTCGGGCGGAAAAGTCGTGAAGAACGTCGCGGGCTATGACTTGTTGAAACTCTTCGTGGGCGCGCGGGACAGCCTCGGCATCATCACCGCCGCCACCTTCAAACTCCGTCCGCTCCCGACCGCCGAGGCGTTCGCCAGCGTCAGCTTCGGCACCCTCACGGAGGCGTTGGCGTTGGTGGAAACGGTCCTGGCCTCCGCCCTCACGCCCGTGGCGCTGGACTTGGACAACCTTCAACTCGTTCCCCACCGGCCGTTTCAATTCACCGTGTTCATCGCCTTCGCCGGCAGCACTGAGGAAGTCGCTTGGCAACGCGCCGAGGCCGTGAAGCTGGGCTTCCCGCCCGCCCACTCGACTCCCGCAAGTGATTCGCCTGCCGCCACGCCGCTCACGCCACTGCCGCGTGACAGCATTTTCTGGAACCCCGGCACTACTCCGATTGCGCATGGCTCGGTGCTGCCCTCGAAACTCGCCAGCGCGCTCGCCCCACTTGAGCAGACGCCGTTCATCGCCCGGGCGGCCAATGGTGTTTTCTACCATCGCGGCGCTCCCCTGCCCTGCCCTGCCGGTGCCACCGCCGGGCTCGCGCAACGCTTGAAAGCCACCTTCGACCCGCATCACATCCTGCCCGAACTGACGCTGTGACGACCGCGCCGGAACCATTCCTCGACGAGCAGAAATCCCTCGCCTGTGTGCATTGCGGGCTCTGCCTCGGCTCCTGCCCGACCTACTTGGAGACGGGCAACGAGAACGATTCCCCCCGTGGCCGCATCTACCTCATGCGTGCCGTGCAGAGCGGTCGGCTGCCACTCGCCGACGCCGTTCCGCACTTCGACCTTTGTCTCGGCTGCCGGGCCTGCGAAGCCGCCTGTCCCAGTGGCGTTCACTATGGCGAACTTCTTGAAGGCACGCGCGATCATCTTGAACGACATCATCAGCGTTCCCCTTGGCAAAACTTTCTTCGGCGCGTGCTCATCGAGCGCATCTTCCCGCATCCCGTGCTGATGAAGCTGGCTCTGCTGCCTGCGCGCCTGCTCAAGCGGGCCGAGGCCGAGCACCTCCTGCCCAAGTTCGCCAAAGATGCGCTCGCCCTGCTTCCGAATGAAATGACAGCGGGCAACCTGCCGGAAATCTCGCCCGCCCTCGGCCAACGCCGTGGCCGCGTCGGCTTCATTCGCGGTTGCGTCATGAACGTGATGTTCGGCCGCACGAACGAGAACAGCATCCGCCTCTTGAACCTCGCCGGCTACGACGTCGTCACCCCCCGCGACCAAGGTTGCTGTGGCGCACTCCATGCCCACGGCGGCAACCTCGCCGCCGCCCGGGAAACCGCCCGGAACAACCTCGCCGCCTTCGCCGACGAATCCCTCTCCGCCATCGTCATCAATGCCGCCGGCTGCGGTTCGACCCTCAAGGAATACAGCCATCTGCTGCCCGGCGATCCACGCGCCGCCTCATTCAGCGCCAAGGTGAAGGATCTGTCCGAATTCCTCGTCGCCGCCGGCTTTCAATCAGCAATCGGCAATCGGCAATCGGCAATCAAAGTGACCTTCCACGACGCCTGCCACCTTGCCCACGCCCAGCGCATCACGCATCCACCCCGCCTGCTGGTCAAGGCAGTCGCGGGGGCCAATTTCGTTGAGCTGCCCGAGTCGGACGTGTGCTGCGGCAGCGCCGGCAGCTACAACCTCACGGAACCCGCGATGGCCGAGCGCCTGCAACGCCGTAAAGTGGACAACATCCTCCGCACCGGAGCCACCTGCGTCGTCACCACCAACCCCGGCTGCCTCCTCCAAATGCGCGCCGGCCTGGACCAAGCCGGAGCCCGGCACGTGGAAACCATGCACATTGCGGACTTCCTTGAACGCAGTCTTGCCAGTCCACCAGCCGGCGACAGAGACTTCAGCCATTCTTCATAATGAGCACTGACAAGAAACTCTCCGGCAAAACCGCGCTGATCACCGGGGCCAGCAAAGGACTCGGCAAGGCCATGGCCCTCGCCTTCGCCGACGCCGGGGCGCGTCTCGCCCTCGCCTCCCGCGACACCGAACTCCTCACCGCCGTGCAGGCAGAATGCCGCGCGCGCGGTGCCGAGGCTGAAATTCACCAAGTGGACGTGACCAGTGAGGAGCAGGTGGAACAATTGCGGCGCGACGTCCTCGCGCGCTTTGGGAAACTCACCGTCCTCGTGAACAATGCCGGCATCAACATCCGTCGGCCGATCACCGAGTTCACGCTGGCCGAGTGGCATCAGATCCTCGACACGAACCTCACCAGCGTCTTTCTGATGTGCCGCGCGTTCGTGCCCCACCTGGAGACGGGCTGCGGGCGGATCATCAACCTCGCCTCCATGATGGCCCACGTGTCCATCGCCCACCGGGTCCCCTACTCGGCCAGCAAATTTGGCATCCTCGGCCTCACCAAGTCCCTCGCGCTGGAACTCGCGGCGCAGGGCATCACCGTCAACGCCATCAGCCCCGGCCCCTGCGCCACGGAGATTAACACGCCGATTCTCAACAACCCCGAGCTCCTCGCCAAGTTCACCGCCCAGCTCCCGGTCGGCCGCTTTGGCAAGCCCGAGGAGATCGCGGCGCTCGCGGTCTTTCTGGCTTCGGGCGACTCCGGCTTCATCACCGGCACCGATGTGGTGATCGACGGCGGCTGGATTGCGCAATAGCTGCCCGGATGAGCGCTCCAGAAGCAACTGTTCCGCCGACCGGCAGCGGCCCAAAGCCATGGGCCAACCGGCTGCAATGGCTGGGCCGAAGCGGGGTGGTCGTAGTGTTGCTCGGTATCGGTGTGCTCTGGTTGCATGAGTTCACCGTGGGGCTCAACGAACGCCCGGCTTGGAAGCTGAAGGTGATGTTCGTGCTGATTCCCCTGGGAGTCGCCTCAGCCCTCGCGCAGGTCGTCGCGTGGGTTGTGCTCAGGTGGAGCCGACGGCAGAAGGATTGAGGTGGTGGGCCCGCCCGGATTTGAACCGGGGACCAAGCGATTATGAGTCGCCTGCTCTAACCGCTGAGCTACGAGCCCGCTGTGACAGCGATCCGGCACTCCTGCGCCAGCGTCGCACTCCCACCTACTTCCCCCGCACGCGCCTTCGCGGCAAGCTTTTTCCCGCCTTGCCCGAATGAAGCAGAAGACGAATTGACGGCAGAGAACCCTTCCCCCAACTTACGCCCATGAAAAAGTTTCTCCTCCCCACGCTCGTCGTTGCGCTCGCCGTTCCAGCCTTCGCTGCCGATCAGGCCAAGCCTGCTGGCAAACCCGTCACCGCCACGTTCTACATCACCGAGGTGAAGTGCAGCAGTTGCGCCAGCTCCATCGAGGAGTCGCTCCGCAAGCTTCCCACCGTGACCAAGGTGGATGATCTCAGCGAGAGCACCGGCTTCGCGGTCGTCACGTTCGATCCCCAGACCGTCAGCTACCATCAGGTGGCGCAGGCGGTCTTCGCGGCCGCCCCGGTCCATGGCGATGCCTATGTGGCCACGCTCAAGTTCACCATCCCGGGCTACTCCAAGGGCGACAACGCCGCCAAGGTGGACGCCATCTTCGCCAAGCATAAGGACAACGTCCGTGTCGAGTTGAAGAACAAAGCCAAGGGTGAGTTCCTGCTCAGCTTCGAACCGCTCAAGGTCGCCGCAGGCAAGAAGGGCCCGCAGGGCTGGAACCTCGACCAGTTCATCTCCGCCATCCAGGAACCGGCTCCCAAGGGTCTGGGCCTGCCCCTTCAGGTGGCTTCCGAGAAGTAGAGCTTTGCCGCGTCGCGCGGGAATCAGAAGTCAGCGCTTACAAGACTTTCGCCCCGTCCACCACGCGACAGCGCATGGTCTTGAGCTGCTTCCCTGTTGATTGGGCGAAGGCGTCTGCGACGTTGGCGCAGAACGCTTCCACCTCGTTCCACAGCACCAGGTTCACGGTGTAGCCCCCGAAACCCAACCCGGAGGCTCGCGCTCCCAGGCAACCGCGGTGCGCGCGTGCCAGTTCAACAAGGAGATCCAGCGCCGAACCGGTGTTGCCGAAAAATTGGCGGGCGCTGTCGTGGCTGTGTAACAGGTATTGTCCAAACTGCTCCAGGTCCCCGGCGCGGAGGGCTCGTTCGGCGGCGACGATCCGCTGGTTCTCGCTGGCCACATGATACGCCACGGCATGCTGCCGGGCTGACAACCGGTCACGCGCCAGCTTGAGCTGCGGCGATTCCACCGCCCGGAGGTATTTCACGTTTAGCTTTTGCGCGGCCTGCTGGCAGTGGTAGCGCAGCGCGGCACTCTCCGCCTCAACGATTGGGCTCAGCCGGCCGGTGTCGCACACCACCACCGCCATTTCTCCAATCAACGGCAGCACCTCCACCGTGTTCAGTTGGGCATCCGCAAGCACCGCGTGGAACTCCCTCCCGCAGAGTGTGCTGACCACGTCCAGCGAACCACCCGTCTCGCCAACCACGCCTTGCCCTGCGCTCCGACAGACGGCCACGGTGCGGAGCCGGTCCAGCTTCGTAAGGGGAGGCATGCGACCGCCTCCCAACCGCCGCACGACGGCGCCAGTTTCGGTGAGCTTGTGCGGGTAAAGCTGCCGGACTGTAAGCGCGGTGGCAGCCAGGAGCGCGCCGGAGCTGCCGAAACCCGCACCGGGCGGGATCTCGCTGTGCACCACCGCGTTGAAGCCGCCAAAGTGAACTCCGCGGGCGCGGAGCTGCCCCAACACGGCCTTCACCATGGTGGTCCAGGGCGAGTTGAAGCTCGGGCTCAAGTCACTAAGCCAGACTGTTTCCCGGTCCGGGTAGGCGGAGGAAACCAGCTCGATTTTGCCGTCAGTGCGCGGGGCGCTGGCGAGGCACAGGTGGCGGTCAATCGCCACCGACAACGCCAGGCCGCCGTTCCACTCGGCATGGCTGCCCATCAGTTCCAACCGTGCCGGTGCCTGCACCAAGTGTGTGGCAGCATGACCGAAGGTCTGCTTGAACAGTGTGCGCGTGACCCCAAGGGGATCGCGCGGCGGGGAATGACATCTGGATAAGCTCACGAACTCAGGCCATCAAAGATGCGGAATTCTGGTCGAAGCGCCTCTTTTTGTCGCCACTGGATCACAAAGCCAAGTCCGCTCTTGCCAAAGCCACCGTCGCTCGGCATTTTACGCCGCGCTGCGTGGTTAGCTCAGTGGTAGAGCACTACCTTGACACGGTAGGGGTCGCAGGTTCGAACCCTGCACCGCGCACCATCTTCCCAAAAGCCGCCCAGCCGGACGCAGAGCACGCCGTGGCTGTGCGTTCTCAAACAAAAGCGGGGGGGGACAGTTCGAACGAGCGGCGCCGGACGGTCCACCTCGTGCGTCACTTCACTTCCCAGGAATAGTAGCCGGGCCAGAATTTACCCTGCTCCACCTGAAGCTGGCCGCAGCGACGGCGCATGTAGGCGGCGAGCGGGCCGGGGATGCTGTTGAACGCGCTTTCCGCAGCGAGGAAGTCGCCGGTCAGATACTTGTTGAGCGCAGCATCGTAGGCCTTCATCTCGGCATCAGCCATTGGCAGCAGCGTGTAGAGTCCCGTGGGGGACTTGCGGCCCTTCACCGTGCAACGGTCCATGAGGAGCGACTGCTTTTTCAAATCCTCCGGCAACTGATCGTAGCAAGACTCGGAGAAAATCACCTCGGTGGGATAATGCCGGGTCAAACCTTCCAGCCGGGCCGCCAAATTGACCTCGTCCCCGAGCACGGAGTAGCTGAGGCGCTCCTTGGAGCCGATGGCCCCGGAGACGAGTCCGCCGTAGTTGATGCCGGCACCGAGTTCGAAGCAGTGCTCGCCAGTGCGCCGGCGTTCGGCATGGAATGCTTCCAATTCAGCCCGGGCCTCTAGGTAGCAGCGCACGGCCGCCGCCGCCGCATCCGGCAACGGCACGGGACACCCAAAGATGGCCAGCACCGCATCGCCGATGAAGTTGACGATGGTGCCGCGATGCTTCGCCACGCGCGCGTTGATGATGGCCAAGTGCTCGTTCAAGGCCTTGAGCAGAGGCTGCGGTCCCATCTTCTCCGAGGCATTGGAGAAGCCGCGGATGTCGAAGAAAAGCACGGCGGCGTCCTCAAGTGTGCCGCTGAGCATCTCCTCCGGCTTGCGCTTGCTGATGACCCGCTCGTAAACCTCCGGTGAAACCAGCCGGCCAAAGACCTCCTTGGCCTCCACGATCTGGCGGCCTTGGTTCTCCCGAACAGCGTGGGATGAAGTGACCTTCTTGAGCTGGTCAATGACGAGGTTGCGCAACATCGCCGGCTGGCTGTCAACGATGCGGATGAAGTCATGCGCCATGATGCATAGCAGCTCGACCTCGGAACCGCACATGATGGTGGCGCTGCGGGGAGCTCCCGTGAGCACCCCCATCTCGCCGATGACCCCGCCGGCACCCTGCCGGTCGATCTCCACATCCCCTTTGAGAATGGTCACCTCGCCGAAGTTGACGAAGTAGATCGAGTCGGAGGGCTCACCTTCACGGATGAACACATCACCCTCCTTGAGCGAGAGGATCCTGGCCCGGCTCATCAACTCCTCCATGGCCGCCTCCGGGAGATTGCCGAGGAAGGGGTTTTTGGCCGGATTGATCCGAAAAATGGTCTTGTCCGTCATGTCGTGCCTTGGTTGCCGCAGCTTAGCCGTTCAGATAGTTCAGAGCGATGTGGTTGATGATCAGGTGGAAAGTGTTGTCCACGATGACCACGAGCCAGAAGCGAATGAAGGGCGGCGTCTCAATGCCATAGCCGGTGTTCTCCTCCTTTTCCGGCGCACCCGGACCGATCCAAACGAGGTTCTTGATCCGGCAGATCGTTGAGGCGATGGCCATGCGATCAATCACGGCGTGCGTGCCGAAGATGACAAGCCACGCATACCAGCCCTGGGTCCAGTTGCCGTTGATGATGCCGAGATAAACGTAGAAGGGCGCGGAATAGACCAGGGCATGGATGATTACCCAGAACCAACTGCGCAGCTTGCGCACGGCCATCTGCTCGGTTTGGAGCACATAGTCGCCCAAGAGGTGTAAGATGAGTTCGTGCACTGATGGGTGGGTTATCTGGTTGGGTGGTCGCCGGGGCAGCCGGGAGAAGACTCCTTCTCCCCTGAACGTCAGATCGGCAACGACCTGTGGAGGATGCTGAAAAAAGCCTTTGAAGCAAGCAGGAACCCCGTGCCAGAAGCCCGTCGCGAGGGGCGGCTTGGGTCGGCTGCCTGGAAAGCCAACACGCCCCCCGCAAACCGGCCGGCCCCGGCCCCGCGACGCTAAATCTCCACCTGCATACCCAGCTCGACGACGCGGTTGGCGGGCAGGCCGAAGTAAGACGTGGCGGTCTGCGCGTTGCGGGCCAGCACGGCGAAGAGCCACTTGCGCCAGCGCCAGAGATGCGCCTTGCCGGTGTCGAGAATGGTCTCCCGGCTGAGGAAGAACGTTGTCTTCGCTAGGTCAATCGGCCCGCCGGTCAATGGCGCGTCGGCGAGCAGTTTCAAGATGTGCGGCTCCTCCATGAAGCCGTAGCGGCCCACG
>CAIPBN010000132.1 GCA_903863315.1 uncultured Verrucomicrobiota bacterium
ATCAGCACCCCGGCGAAGGCCCACAGGTTCCGCTGCGCTTCGGCCAGTGAGCGGCAGGACAGGTTTTTCTGCATCATGTTCTGGTCGAGTCCGTTCATCACGATGGCGATGAATGCACCGCTGAGGAACTGCTTCCAGAAGTAGCTTTTCTCCCGCCAATCCCAGAAGAACACCTGCGAATGCGGGCTGTTGGTGATGGTGTCGCACAACCCCGCGACACTGAGGTTAAGTTCCCGGGCAATGGCCACAAAGGAAAGCCCGACGCCGAGCAGCAGAAACGTGCTTTGAAATGTGTCAGTCCAGACCAGGGTCTTGATGCCACCGCGATACGTGTAGAGCAGGATCAACAGGATGATGCCCGAGACCGACACCCAGAATGGCACACGCCACTTATCAAAGACAAACACCTGAATGACGCTGGCGGTGAGGTAGAGCCGGGCCGCCGCCCCGAGCAATCGGGAGAGCAGGAAAAAAACCGAACCGACCTTCTGTGAGCACGGACCGAAGCGCGTGCGCAAGTAGCTGTAGATGGAGGTCAGGTTCAGCCGGTAGTAGAGCGGCAGCAGCACCTGGGCGATGACCAGGAAGCCCAGCACATTGCCCGCCACCAGTTGCAAATAGGCGAACTTCGCCGTCGCCACTTGGCCCGGCACCGAGATGAAGGTCACCCCGGACAACGAGTCGCCAATCAGGCCAAAAGCCACCGCATACCAAGGCGAGGCGTGGTTGCCGCGAAAGTAAGCCTCATTTCCCGCTCCCCGGCTGGTCCACCACGCGATGGCCAGCAAGAAGCAGAAATACGCGGCGATGCAGGTGAGAATGGCGGCCGGCGACATGACGTGCGCGGACAGTGCGCAGCCCCGCCCACAAATTCAACACTCGGACAAGCTTGGACTAAAACTTAACGCCGGACTTGAACAAAGTGGCAGGGACTTACGAACCCGGGCCGTTAGTCCAACGGCAGTTAACCCAAGGGAGGGCAAAGACAAGCACCTCCGGGAGGCTGAGCACGCGCGGAACAGTTCGAAGCTAAGTAGTGGATTTTCATGCTCGCTTTGCGACTTCTTGCGTTGTTCGCGGTCGGCCATCGCAAATGAGCTCACCCACAAGGGCAAAAAAGTCCGCACACCTGCTATAAAACGAACGCGCGACGGTCAGCGAACTCACCAGCTGGATCGAACTGTTGCCCTGCCTACGACCGGCAGCATACTGATTCAGCCACGACGTTCGCTGAGGAATCTGTGAGGCGTCGGCAGACTCAAGGCTTGGTGTAGCCGATGATGTAGTGGTTTCCCAGAGTGTCGTTGTAAACCATGTAAAGGTTGACGAGATCGTTCCAAACGACACCGGTGATGCCAGTCACGCTGGTGGTGCCAGGCGGGAACTCGTCCGGGTCATACACTCGACCCAGATTCCGGTCGTCGATTTCAACCTTCACCCCGGTCAGATGCGCGGGCGGGCCGGCCAAGGTCGCTCCGGTGGTGGCGTCCTTGTAAACCCACGTAACACCGGTGACGTTGCCGCCCGACACGGTGACCGTCGGCACGGGAATGACGAGGCGGCTGGCGGCTTGCGGATCGGGGACGCTGAATACGATGTTGCTGCCCATGAAGTTCATGGTCCAAGTGCCGCCCGGGGGAATGTTCGGATCTGACCGGAAAACCGTCTGGTATTGCGCGAAGCCAATGCCCGCATCGGCATGCGCGGGGTCTGCCGGGCTGCTGCTCAGACCTGAACCGGTCGGACCGGTGAAAAGGACGCTGCTTGGCGGTGGGTTGGTTTTAGAATTCATCGTTTCAAACACAGCAGCGTAGCTGTGCACAGTCATCGGGAACCCGGGAGATGGGGTAAAGGCTCCTCCAAAACCTCCGCCAAACATGTAAAAATGAAGGCTGAAGATTGTCCCGAAGGTCCGCCCAATGCGTATCCGGTAGAAGAGCCGGGGGAACCTGCCCAAAGCGTCGGGGTCCACCAGATCGATCTGGCTGTTCGTAGCCAATAGCGTGGTGCGTGGAGTCCAGTTGATGAGATTAGTCGAGCATTCCAGTGTGTAGGTCTGGTTGCTCACCACGCCGAGCACGACCTTCAGTTGGCCGTTGCCCGGCAATGCGGCGTTCGTCAGGACGGGCGCGGGAAAACTCCCGGCCGCGACGAACAGGAACAGCGAACGGTTGGTCACGGCATTGGCGGTATCCATCGCTTGGAAGGTGAGAGGGAAGCTGCCGTTTTCACCGGGCGTGCCAAGGATTTCGCCAGTGTTGGCATTGAGGAACAGCCCGCTGGGCAGGAAGCCCGAGACCAGGCTCCAACTGACCGGCTGCGTGCCGCCCTGGCTGCTGAGCAAGAAGCTGTAGGGCGTGCCCTGCGTGGCGTTGGGCAAGCCAGTGGTGGTGATCTCGACGGGCTGCGCAGCGCGGTTCCAGTAGCTGACATATTGGTTGCCGACTGTGTCCACGAAGAGCATCTGAATGGAGGCGACGTTCGTCCAGGGCACGGCAGCCGTTGGCGTGTGGTTGGTGGTGGCCGGCAGAATGCGCCTGTCGTAGTCGTTGCCACCGTCATACAACCGCCCCCCGCTGGTTCCGTTGACCCGGATCTGGATGTTGTCCATGAAGGCCTGCGGGGCGACCGTAGCGCCATTGGTGGTTTTGTAGGTCCAGCGGATTTCCTGGATCGTGTTGGTCGAGGACAGCACAACGGTCGGGACCACGAGGATTTGCTGATCAGCCGAGCGCGGGTCGAGCAGGTTAAACTGATAATTGCTGGTCTTATAGCTAACAGTGTAGATGCCCCCGGAGGGCTGCGTGGGGGCGAAGATTGCGCCCGGCGGAAGGTTGTTCGGGGAGAAGTTGACCTGCGGCGACGAGTAAAAGGCCGAATCACCAAACGTGGAGCCGTTCACCTGGCTGGGCACATTCGTCAAACCCGAGCCGCTCGGCCCCGTGAAAATCACCGAGGCGGGGTAGTTCGTGTCGTTGTCGATGTTGTAGTTCGCGAAGTAATAGCCCAGATACTGCGGAAAGCTGATGCTGCCATTGGTGCCGCTGAAGGTTCCTTGGTTGAAGTTGAAGACCAGTGAATAATTGCCGGCCGTGGGCCCCGTCTGGGTGCCCGTGGTGATGAGCTGGAATTGCAGCCGTTTGAAGTAGGCCGCCAAACCCGTCGCACCAGGATAGCTGCTCTGGTTGAATTCCGATGCCCGGCCGAAAAGCAGTTCTACGCCATACGTCTGGCCAGGCCGAAGCTTCCGGGCTGGAATCAACACCGACGTGGACACGCCGGTGAGCGCGCCAGGCTGGCCTTGCTCAGGCGAGGAGAACACGTCGTTGTCGCTGCTATCCACGATTCTGACCTGAACGATGTCTTGCACCGTGCCTCCCCCCCACGCATCCCACGTCAGCGTGAAATCCTGGCTCGGGACCACCGCCTGTGCCGCCGTGAAATTGCTGATGTGCGGGGTGTCGGGATACACATCACCCGTCAGCGACAACTGAATCGCACGCTGTCCGTCGTTCACCGTCTGCATCGTCACGGTGTAAGTCCCGCTGGGGAAAGCCGTGTTCAGATCCGTCATCGAACTGAAGTTTTGCTCAAAGCGATAGCTGCTCTCCCCATCCGCAGACAAACTCACCACCTGTGAGTTGGGCTTGGTGAACGTCATGTTCGTCAGGCTGCCCATCATCTGGCCGTCCCCTTCGGCCTGCATTACGAAATTGGACGGTCCACTGGCCACCGGCGCACCGGCGCTGGTTTGAATGAACGTCTGGCCCTTGAGCAAGTTGTATTGCCGCACGTCCGCCGCCGAAGCGCCGCTGTGAGCAAGCAGCCAAGCAAGCCCGACAAAGGTCCCGAGCCTGATGGAGAAGAGTCTAGGTTTCATATGTTGAGGAGGTTGGCCATAGCTTCAAACGACAGAAGCAAGCGCGGTAAAATCCCCTTCACGTTGCTGACTATAAGGGCAATTGCAAGCTCAGGCCAAAACCGATTTAGCCAAATAGTGGCCACAGCTTGTGCTTGCATCGCCACAGCCTTGGCCGCCGCCTAAGGAGCGTTGGGAAGATTGCAAGTGGGGGGAAGCGCAATTTTTCCTCCCCAGCTAACTCAACCCGGACCACAATAGCGCATGAACTTCCGCACCGCTTGCGCTCCACCATCATGATGGCAGCCATGCTCTTACCGATCGGCCGATGGCATGAATAGCCGTCCCCCGGGGACAATCTCTATCTGCCGTTGAAACCGACCAGACCTCGTTCACGCCACTGATGCCTCCCGCTCCAACCATGCGGTTCCTCGACGCGAAAGTGTTGCGCTCCATCGCCAACATCGAGCTGCGGGCGCGCCTGCTGGTCGAAGGCATGTATGCCTCGCGCCATCGCTCGCCGGACTACGGCTACAGCGTCGAGTTCGTGGACCATCGCGAATACACGCCGGGCGACGAGCTGCGCACGATTGACTGGAAAATGCTCGCCCGCACCGAGCGCTACTACGTGAAGCGCTTCGAGATGGAGTCGAACATGAACGTCGTCTGCCTGCTCGATGTGAGCGGCAGCATGGGCTACCGCCCCGACGATTCCGGCCGCCTCACCAAGCTGGAATACGCCAGCTACCTCGCCGCCGCGATGGCCCACCTCGCCGCGCACCAGCAGGACTCGCCCGGGCTCATAACGTTCGACCGCGACATTCGCGACTTCATCCCGCCCAAGCAGGGC
>CAIPBN010000133.1 GCA_903863315.1 uncultured Verrucomicrobiota bacterium
CGTCGCCGCCGTGGAGGACACCGCCGCGCAGTTGAAAACGCCCGTGGTCATCGAGGGCTACACGCCGCCGCACGACCCGCGCTTGAACGTCCTCAAGGTCACGCCCGACCCCGGCGTCATCGAGGTCAACATGCACCCGACCGCGACGTGGGACGAAATGGTGCAACAGACCACGACGCTCTACGAAGAGGCGCGGCAAACGCGGCTCGGCACGGAGAAGTTCATGATGGACGGCCGCCACACCGGCACCGGCGGCGGCAACCACATCGTCATCGGCGGCGCGACGCCGTCGGATTCACCTCTGTTGCGGCGACCTGATTTGCTCAAGAGCCTCATCGCCTACTGGCAGAATCACCCGTCGCTGTCGTTCCTCTTCAGCAGCCTGTCCATTGGCCCGACCAGCCAAAGCCCGCGCATCGACGAGGCGCGCAACGACTCGCTCTACGAGCTGGAGGTTGCCTTCAAGCAAATCAAGGACTTCGCGCCTGTGCCCGCGTGGCAGACCGACCGGCTGTTCCGCAACCTGCTCATCGACGCCACGGGCAACACGCACCGCGCCGAGTTCTGCATTGATAAACTTTACTCGCCCGACAGCAGCAGCGGCCGCCTCGGCCTGCTGGAGATGCGCGCGTTCGAGATGCCGCCGCATGCCGAGATGAGTCTCGCGCAGCAGCTTCTCCTGCGCACGCTGGTCGCGAAGTTCTGGCAGCAGCCCTACAACGCGAAGCTCGTGCGCTGGGGCACGCAGATTCACGACCGTTGGATGCTGCCGCACTTCGTCTGGTCGGATTTGCAGGATGTCGTCACTGACTTGCAGGACGCTGGATACGCGATGAAGTCCGAGTGGTTCGCCCCGCACTTCGAGTTCCGCTTCCCGCAGTTCGGCGACATTGAGCTGCGCAACACCGCGCTGGAACTTCGCCAGGCCTTGGAGCCGTGGCACGTCCTCGGCGAGGAACCTGGAGGCGGCGGCACGGTGCGCTACGTGGATTCGTCGCTCGAACGCGTTCAGGTCAAGGCGCGCGGTCTCACCGACTCCCGACACATTATCACCTGCAACGGCCATGCGATTCCGCTGCACCCGACCGGCACGCACGGCGAATACATCGCGGGCGTCCGCTACCGCGCGTGGCAGCCGGCGAGTTGCTTGCAGCCGACCATCGGTGTCCACGCGCCGCTCACGTTCGATGTGGTGGACTCGTGGAACGGGAAGAGCATCGGCGGCTGCACCTATCACGTCGCGCATCCCGGCGGGCGCAACTACACGACCTTCCCGGTAAACGCCTACGAGGCCGAGAGCCGCCGGCTCGCGCGCTTCTTCCGCCTCGGCCACACGCCCGGCCCGGTGAAGGTGAAGCCAGCGGAGGTCAACCCGGAGCTGCCCTTCACACTGGATTTGCGGAATGTGTGAGACGGGGAAAGGGGGAGGAGAAAACTTCGCCCGGCGACCACTTCGGCACTCGCCACATGGTCACGGTTTCGTTACAAGTTTCGCCACGCAATGAGCGACACCGCCGCGCCAGCACACACCGAGCGACACTTCGACTTGCTGGCGAATTACTCGCCGGCGAAAGAGGCGTTTGACGAGCTGCTCACGGACAGCGGTGAGCCACGCGAGCATTACCTGCCGCTCCTCGGCCACCTCGATTCACTCGGCCCGGAGGAACTTCGCCGTCGCGCGGACACCTGCCGCCGTCTGCTGCACGAGGGCGGCATCACCTACAACGTGTATGGTGACGCGCGGGGCATGGAGCGCCCGTGGCAGCTCGACCCGGTGCCGTTCGTCATCGCTGCCGACGAGTGGCATTCGCTAGAAACCGCACTCATTCAGCGGGCCACGCTCCTGAACCGCGTGCTGGCGGACTGCTACGGTCCCCAAGAACTCATCCGCTCCGGTCGCCTGCCGCCCGCGCTCGTCTTTGCGCAGCCCGACTTCCTCCGCCCCTGCCATGGCATCAAGCCGCCACGCGAGAGCTACCTTCACTTTTACGCCGCTGACCTCGCCCGCTCGCCGGACGGCCAATGGTGGGTCGTCTCCGACCGCACTAACATCCCCACCGGCGCGGGCTACGCGCTGGCAAACCGTCTCATCACCTCGCGCCTGCTGCCGGACCCGTTCCGCGATGGCCATGTGCAGCGGCTCGCTGGTTTCTTCCGCGAAGTCCGTAACTCCCTCGCGCATCTGGCCGCGCGCCACACGGACAACCCGCGCGTCGTCCTCCTAACGCCGGGGCCTTACAACGAGACTTACTTCGAGCAGGCTTATCTCGCGCGTTACCTTGGTTACATGCTCGTCGAAGGGCAGGACCTCACCGTCCGCGACGACCGCGTGTATCTGAAAACGCTCTCCGGCCTCGAACCGGTGGATGTGATTCTGCGCCGCGTGGACGACGATTTTTGCGACCCGCTTGAGCTGCGCAACGACTCGATGCTCGGCGTGCCCGGTCTCGTCGAGGCGTTGCGCGCGGGAAACGTCGCCATCACGAACTCGCTCGGCAGTGGCCTGCTGCAACAGCCGGCGTTCCTCGGGTTCCTGCCGGGCCTGTGCCGCCACTTGCTCGGCGAGGAATTGAAGCTGCCTTCGGTCGCGACCTGGTGGTGCGGTCAGCAGACAGCACGCAAATATGTGCTGGAGCATCTCGACGAGGTGTTCGTAAAGCCCGCCTTCCGCAGCCGGCGCAAAGGCTCCAACCCGGAGCGCGGCTTCACCGCTGCCGAGCGTGAGGCGCTGGCGAGCGCCATCCGCTTCCAGCCGCACCAATACGTCGCCCAGGAGCGCGTGGTGCTGTCGGTCGCGCCCGCGTGGGGCGACCGCGGATTGACCGCGCGGCCCGTCGCGCTGCGCGTTTATCTCGTCGCCACGGAGAACGGCTATCGCCTCATGCCCGGCGGCCTGACGCGTGTGGCGAGCGAGTCCAGTGGACGTTTCGTCTCCATGCAGCGCGGTGGCGCGAGCATGGACACCTGGGTGCTCAGTAACGAACCGGTCGAGCCGATGTCGTTGCTGACCACGGGCGGCAAGCCGATTGAACTGCGCCGCGTCGGCAACAACCTGCCCAGCCGCATGGCGGACAATTTCTACTGGCTGGGCCGCTACGCCGAGCGCGCGGACTTCACGGCGCGCATGTTGCGTGCTGCATTGTTGCGCTTCGGTCCGGAGGCACCGGGCGGCGCGCTGCCGTTCCTGGAGCCGCTGCTGCAGACCTTGGAGACACAGGGACAACTCACCCCGGGTGAGGCAGGGCGCGAGATTCGCGCTCATCATGAGTCGCTCGAAGCGGACCTGCTCGCGGCGATTTTCGACCCGAAGCGCCCTGGCAGCCTGCGCCGCATCGCGGAGAATCTTCAGCGCCTTGCAATGCTCGCGCGCGACCGCACCTCGAACGAGGTCTGGCGCGTGCTCAGTTCGCTTGACGACATGCTCGCGCGGCCGGCGTCCAGCCTGATGCTCTCGGGCGACGCCGTTGGCATTCTGCACCAGGCGATGCTTACGCTCGCCGCCTTCAGCGGTCTGGCCCGCGAGAACATGACCCGTGCGCACGGATGGCGGTTCCTCGACATGGGCCGGCGCATCGAGCGTGGCGTTTACCTCTGCACCTTTCTGGAAAATGCCCTCCGCTCACCGGAGGCGAACAACCCCAGCGTGCTCGAAACCGTGCTGGATGTGTGTGACTGCGCCATCACCTATCGTGCGCGCTACAACTTGTTGCCCAACATCGCAGCCGTGTATGACCTCGTCCTGCTCGACGATACCAACCCGCGCTCGCTGCTATTCCAACTCAACCAACTCGTGAAGCACTGCGACCGTCTGCCGCAGGAACGCGAGAGTGCGCTGCCCAGCCCCGGCCAGCGCGTTTTGCTCGAAAGCCTCACGCGTCTGCGCCTGCTCGACCCGCGTGAACTGAACACGCTCTCCGGCGGATGGCACGACTCGGAGACCGGCACCGTGGTCAGCGCCACGCTGCGCGACCTGCCGCGCCTGAGCGATGCGATTGCGGTGAGCTATTTCGCGCACTCCACGATTTCCCGCGCCGACCAAGGGGGGGCGCTGTGAACTACCGCATCGTCCATCGCACGACTTACGATTACAGCGAGCCGGTCACGGTCTCGCACCATGCTGCGCGCGTGAAGCCCCGGATGCTGGACAACCAGCAGCGGCTCGACTTCGCCTTGCGCATCACCCCCGAGCCGCCCGTGCGCAAGGTGCGGACGGACTATTTCGGCAACAATGTCTGTTTTTTCAGCATTCAGGAGCTGCACCAGCGGCTCGACATCGTCGCTGAAAGCCTCGTCAACGTGACGGAAACGACTCCGCCCGTCGCCGCGCTTTCCCCCCCGTGGGAGCAGGTCGTGACGCTGTTCACCGACCCCGTTTCGCCCACGGTCGCGGACCCGTATCAGTTCTGCTTCGATTCGCCCGGCGCGCACGCCATGCGGGAACTGGCGGACTACGCGCAGAAAAGCTTCTCGCCCGGCACGCCGCTCTTGCACGCGGTCGCCGATTTGAACCGCCGTATCCACTCAGACTTCACCTACGACCCGGTCGCCACGACGGTCGCGACGCCGCTGGAGCAGGTGATTGCGCAGCGCCGTGGCGTCTGCCAGGACTTCGCGCATCTTGCGATCGCCTCGCTGCGCTCGATGGGACTGCCCGCACGCTACGTGAGCGGCTACTTGCGCACGCGTCCGCCGGAGGGAAAAGAGCGGCTCGTCGGCGCGGACGCGTCGCACGCTTGGTTCTCCGCCTTCTGCCCGGATCTCGGCTGGGTGGACTTCGACCCGACAAACAACGTCCTCCCTGCGGACGAGCACATCACGGTTGCGTATGGCCGCGACTTCGGTGATGTCAGCCCCGTCAGCGGCATCCTCACTGGCGGCGGCGAGCACATCGTGAAAGTCTCGGTGGACGTGGCCCCGGCGTGAGCACACGCCACTTATCTTCATGAAGTGGGAAATCCTCCATCGCACCCGTTTTAACTACGCTTCACCGGTTCGCGAAAGTTTCAACGAGGTCCGGCTCCAGCCACAGGCCAACGACCAGCAGTCCCTTGATTCGTTCCTGCTGAAAGTGCTGCCTGCCGCCCGGCTGCGGCACTATGCAGACTTCTATCACAACACCATTCACCACTTTGAAATTCCAGAGCCACATACCTCGCTGACCGTCGAGAGTCACGCCCGCGTGACGACGCGGCCCGGCCCGGTGCTGGCGGCGGATGCGACCCCGTTTCCTCTGGCACGCATTGCCGAGGCGCTGCGCTGGGAGCGGAGCTATGATTTTCTGCAAGCCAGCCGTTTCGTGGACATGACGCCGGAGACGTGGCGGCTTGCGCTGGACGTGCTGGGCGATCAGCAGGACACGTGGCAGGCGGCGCTGGCGCTCATGCGCTTCGTCCACACTCACCTGAGATACGAGACTGCCTCCACGCATGTCCACACGCACATGAAGGACGTGCTCGCCCAGCGGCGCGGCGTCTGCCAGGACTTCGCGCATGTGCTGCTGGGGTTATGCCGGGCGGTGAAAATCCCGGCGCGCTACGTGAGCGGCTACCTGGCCACGGAGGAGGCGAGCGCCACGCATGCCTGGATGGAAGTGCTCATCCCTGAGATTGGCTGGCGGGCGCTGGACCCAACGCATGACTGCCAGCCCGGCGTGAACTATGTGAAGATTGCCGTGGGCCGGGACTACGCCGACGTGGCCCCCGTCAGTGGTCATTACGCGGGCACCACCGAGCGGCAGTTGGAGGTGATGGTGCGCCTGCGTCCGGTGCCGGAGTAGCCAGCCCTTGCAGGCTTGCAATGCCGGGTCGGTTGCCTTACGTCTGCCCGCAGCACATGAAACTAGGCCTTCATCAGAAACCGTTGCGCTTGTTGCGCCATGGTTTGCTGCTGTTGGTGGCGATGGTGGTCTTCTCCGCTGGCTTCCTGGCCGTGATGCCGGCCGCGCATGCCTGTCTGCACGCGGATCACGGCCAACCCGAGCATCAATGCTGGCTTACGCATTATTTGGACCAGCCGGTGCTTCTGCTCGCGGCTGGCCATCCGCATCCACAGCCGGGCTGTGAGCTTTTGCTGCCGACGAAGTCTGGTGAAGGCTTCGTCCTGCTCTTTGCTTTCCCCGAGAGTTTCCCTCCCCGCGGTCCGCCGACCTCCGCTTCAGCTCTCGCTTGAAGACGGGCGGCTTCGTTTCTCTATTGGTCTGGGTCGTGTGATCCGGCGCGGTGTCGCCCGTCAGAGTGTGTCTGGCAGAATTGCTGTTGCTGGATGCCACCTGTGTCGGTTCTCGATTCAACGCTCCTAGTCTCATGAAACGTTCGCTCCTGTCCTATTTGTCTCCGTCCCTTCGTTGCGTTCGTGGTCCGTTACTGCTGGGTCTGCTGGCTCCCGCTGGTGGGGTGCTGGCACAGACTCCGCCCCCCGCTCCGCCTGCCGGGCCCGCATCCACCAACCAGACCCACCGCGTCCACACCGAGCTGCCTCCGGTGGTCGTGACAGCCAGCCCAATCCCAAGCAACCTGTTTGACCTCGCGCAGCCCGTCACGGTGTTGAGCGAGGAGAAACTTCGCCAGCAGATGGCTTCGACGCTCGGCGAGACGCTCGCGCGCCAGCCGGGGATCAACTCGACCTACTTCGGTCCGAACGCCAGCCGCCCGATTATCCGCGGCCTGGGTGGGGACCGCATCCGCATTCTGCAAAACGGCCTTGGGACGATGGACGTCTCCAACACCAGCGACGATCATGCGGTGGCCGCCGATCCCATCTCGCTCCAGCGCGTGGAAGTGGTGCGCGGTCCGGCCGCGCTGCTCTACGGCCCGAATGCGGTGGGCGGCGTGGTCAACCAGATTGACGGGCGCATTCCTGAGCAACGGCTGACGCGGCCCTTCTCCGGTCGCGCCGACGTGCGCGTGGATTCGCCGACCAGCGGCAAGGTCGGCGCGTTGATGGTCGAGGGCGGGGCGACGAACGGCTGGAACTACCACCTCGACGGCTTCCGGCGGGAGTCAGGCAATGTCAGCATTCCCGGCTTCGCGCAGACGGCCGCGCAGCGACTCACGACCGGCGACACCACGACGGGCACGCTGCCCGGCAGCCAGGCCACGGCGGACGGCGGCGCGGTGGGCACTTCCTATGTGTGGGACAAGGGGCATGTCGGCGCTTCGTTCCAGGGGCTGAACAACAACTACGGCGTCGTGATTGATCCGGCAGTCAACATCCGCCTGCACCAGCGGCGCTTCGATCTCGCCGGCTCCTTCCTGCAACCCTTCGACGGGCTGCAATCCCTTAAATACAAACTGGGTCGCGCCGACTACCGCCACACGGAATACGACGCCGGTGCGGTCGGCACAGTCTTCACCTCCGAGGCCTACAACGGCCGGCTGGAGGCGTTGCACAATCAGGTGGGCCGGTTCGAGGGCGCGGTGGGCTACGAACTGCGCCATGAGAAGCTCAATGCCGTGGGGGACGAGGCGTTCCTGCCGCCCAACAGCACGGTCATCAACTCGCTCTTCTTCTTTGAGGAGGTGAAGTGGGATACCTTCCGCATCCAGTTTGGCGGGCGCGCGGACCTGGCTTCCGTCAACGGGGAGGCGGTGGCGGGGAACGCCTTCCTCACCGGCGGCAACCGCGAGTTCACCACCGGCAGCGCCTCGGCCGGCCTGGTCTATCGGCCAGTCAAGGAATGGTCCGGGGCGGTCAATGTGTCCTATACCCAGCGCCCGCCGACCTCGCAGGAACTCTACGCGGGCGGCCCACATGCGGCCACCGGGACGTTTGAACTCGGCAACCCCAACTTCAAATCCGAGGGCAACTTCGGGATTGATGTCACCTTGCGCCGCGAGACCGGCCATGTGACCGGGCAGGTGGGCTTCTTCTACAACCGCTTCAACAACTTCCTCACCCTCGTGGACGCCGACCTCGACGGCGACGGTGTTGCTGACCGGGTGGACGAGACGGGCGCGGTGGACAACATCACCCCCGGTGACTTCCGGGCGATGCGGTTTATGGGCCAGGCCGCCGAGTTCATCGGCGGCGAGGGCCTCGTCACCTGGCACATCATCGAGGACGATACCCACGCGCTGCACCTCGACCTCAAGGCAGACTACGTGCGGGCGCGTAACCGCCAGACAGGCGCGGCGCTGCCGCGCATCTCGCCCCTGCGCTACGGCGCCGAACTGGGCTACGAACGCGGCGCCTTCAGCAGCGGGCTGGAAGTGCTGCGTGTGAGCCGGCAAGGCAGCGTCTCGGCCGGCGAGCGGGCCACGCCCGGCTATGTGATGCTCAACGCGGAAGTCGCCTATAAGTTCGGCACCTCGCCCAACTCGCTGGAGCTCGCCTTGCGCGGACTGAACCTGCTGGATCAGGAAGCCCGCAACCATGTGTCCTTCCTCAAGGAAGTGGCACCCATGCCTGGTCGGGGCGCGATGGTCTCACTGCGCGCGACCTTCTAGTCGTCGTTGGGCTGCGGCACTGGGGCCATCTGCTGGCGTTTGCTGGCGGATGGCCCGCTTGTTTTTATGGGTGTTGCGTTGCATTCACTCCGGTGCCTTCTATGCTGCGGCCGTTACACGCGACCTGTGTTGACTGCCGGCCAAATCCTGAAGTGCCGAACCGCTCCCTCCGTCAGAGGACGCGTGCCCCTCATCATCTTCGCCATTCTATTCGGATGGCTCGCTCATCAGGGGCATGCCGATGAACTGGCGGACGCGCGGAAATTGCTCCTCACCGGGAAGTATTCCGAAGCCATCGCCGCTGCCGAGAAGGGAGCGAAAGAGGAGGAAGGCAGCGAGGATTGGCGCGTGCTGCTCGTCGAGGCGCACATGGCCGTGGGGCAGTATCAGCAGGCGCACACGGCGTTGACCAATGCGCTGTCCCGCTACCCGCATTCGTCGAGCATCCGGCTCCGGTTCGTCGGTCGCGAGGTCAAACAGTTCAACGGCCTCGCCGACGAAGGGAGGGACTTGGTCGATGAAATCAACCGCCTTGCCGGCTCGCGGTCGTGGGCGTATCGCGACCCGGCGAATCTCACCGCGCTCGGCCGCGCCGCGCTGCTGCTGGGCGCAGACCCGAAGATGGTGCTGGACCGCCTGTTCGACCCGGTGAAGAAGGCCGCGCCGGACTTGCGGGACATCTACCTCGCGACGGGCCAGCTCGCGCTGGACAAGGGCGACTTCGCGCTGGCGGCGAAGATTTTCCAGGAGGCACTGAAGCGCTTCAAGACGGACGCGGACATGCAGTTCGGCTTGGCGCGCGCGCTCATGAGCGGCTCGCGGCGGGATGCCTTGCGCGCGCTGGAGCTGGCAATGGAGTTCAACGAGAAGCACATCCCCGCGCGGCTGCTGCTCGTGGACCATCTGGTGGACGCGGAGGAATACGAGGAGGCGGAGAAGCTCTTGAAGGAGGTGCTCGAAGTGAACGTGAACCAACCCGAGGCGTGGGCGTATCGCGCGGTCATGGCGCACCTGCGCAACGACAAGGCCAAGGAGACGCAGTTCCGCGCCGACGCGCTGCGGCACTACACAAACAACCCGGCGGTGGACCAGCTCATCGGGCGCAAGCTGTCGCAGAAGTATCGCTTCGCCGAGGGCGCGGCGTATCAGCGGCTCGCGCTGAAGTCGGACAAGGGTTTCCTCCCGGCGAAGTTCCAG
>CAIPBN010000134.1 GCA_903863315.1 uncultured Verrucomicrobiota bacterium
AAAGCCCATCCTCCTGCTCGAACGCATCATTGCGCTGGTCACGTCGCCGGGGGACTTGGTGCTCGACCCGTTCTCCGGCAGCGGCACGACCCTTGTGGCGGCCGAATTGCTGGGCCGCAATTCGCTGGGCAGCGATATTTCGGCCGAAGCAGTGGAACTGGCACGCCAACGGTTGGCGCAGCCGGTCAGAACCGCTTCGGAACTGTTGCGCAAGGGGCGGGAGTCTTACGTCCAGTCGGACGAGGAATCGCTGGCTTATCTCTGCGGTCTGCCGGTGGTTCCCGTGCAACGCAACCGTGGCATTGATGCTATTCTGAAGGCGAACCCCGGCGAGAATCCCATTCTCGTCAGGGTGCAGCGGCGCGGAGAAAACTTAGCGGACGCGGCGGAGTTGCTGCACAGCGCCGGACGAAGCAAGCAGCCAGCGACGCTGGTATTGGTGGTAACTGATGCCCAACAGCCTGTGGGATTGTTCAATCTTCTGCCGCCCGAGGTGGTGCTGGTTAATTCAACTGCGACTGAGTTGTTTGAACGATTGGCGGACAGAGGCATAGTGGATTGGAGCTATTGAGGGCAACCAACCCGTCCCTCACCCCATCGGGTGGGGACTCGACACCTCACCTTGGCCTTCTCCCCGTTCGAGGCGGAGAGGTAATCCCGCGTCAGGGGCGATCGCAGGACGGCTACTGCAAGTCGTCGGCACGAATGTGCGCCTCACTTCAAATCATTCAGCAAGTCCTCCACGGACTTGTCCTTCTTCTTCGCGGTGGGGTCGAGGGCGGCGGTGCGCTCGGTGTGGAAGCGGACGTGGCCCCAGAGCTCGGGGTGCAGCTCGGCCTCGCTCGGGGCATCGGCGGTGATCTGCGTGGCCTTGTTCGCCCAATACTCGCGGCGCAGCACCTCGGTGCCATCCGGGCCGCTGACCAGGACGCCCCAGTCCAGTTTCAGGCGGAGGCCGGGCGTGATCTTCAGTCCGAGCGCGGAGAGCGGAACGGAGGCTTCAAGGATGTAGCCGTTGTCCGTGTCCTCGACGACGAGGCGAACGGAGTCGAGCCGGGTCACGCGGTCGAAGGCGACGGAGTGGACGGGGCTGACCACCTGCCAGGCCTTGTCCGGTGGGGTGCCGGGCACGACGGCCTGATAAAGCACGGCGGCGGGCTGGCTGCCCATGAGCGTGAGGAGCAGGCGCTGGTCGCCGGGCGCGGGGGCCTTGCGGTCGGGGTTGGCGGCGGGGTCGGCGGCGATTTGCAGGTCCACGCTCGCGCCGGTCTTGAAGAGGCGGTCCCACTGCTGGCCTTGGTTTTTCAACGGGCCACGGCGGTTGACCTCGTAGGCGAGGTAGAGATTCTGGTCGTCGTAGCCGATGCGGAACTTCGCGTCGCGGTCCAGCTCCGCGCTGACGGGGCCCCAGTCGTTGAGCTTGCCGTCGAGCTTGGGGGCGGACATGCGGTAGGCGTCGAGCACGGGGGCGCGGGCGTAGAGCACGCGGGCTTCGCGGCTGCGCTCCCAGGCCTGTGCGGCGGTGAGATCCGCGCCGCCGACCTTGAGGCTGCCGCCGAAACGCTTGAAGCGATCGAGGCCGACGACTTCGACCACGCTGGCGTGGTTGTGGCCGGCGACGGCGTAGTATTTGTTGTCCGCGGTGCGGGTGAAATAGCCTTGGAAGTGCTCCTGTCCCGGCGTGATGTCATCCAAGCGCATGCCGCGCGTGACGTTGGTGCCGCTCCACGGCAGGGCCTTGGGGTCGCGGATGTCGCGGAAGATTTGCCCGGCGAAGAGCCCGTCGGCGGTCATGATGTCGAAGATGCCGACGTTCGAGTTGAAGACGAGGAACTCGCCGAGGTCGCCCGCATGCGCGGTGGCATGGCCGGCGAAGCCGAAGTGGCAGACCATTTGCGCCGGGTGCCAGGGCTTGGCGCGGGTGAGCGAGTGGACGCCCGCGCCCTCGGTCTGGTAGGTCCAGAGCACCTTGCCGTCCGGCCGTTGCACGCCGGCGGCGTTGCGCTGGGCGTATTCGTCCTCGAAGTGGTAGAAGTTTCCATCATTGAGGCGGAGGGCGACACCTTCCCAAAGGCCCGGCAGGTCGGCGCGTTCATACACCGGCACGCCGTCGGGGCGAACCTCCTTCACGCGGAAACCAAGGCTGCCCATCTGCACGCCGAGCTGGGAATCGAAGACCACGCGGACATTCTTGGGCTTGGGCCAGAGCTGGACTTCCTCGGGCTGGACCTTTTCGTCGCCGTTCAAGTCGCTCCAGGCGCAGAGATAATCCATGAGCACCTTGCCGCCGAAGGACTTCACCAGGCGCGGGTCGAGCAGGGGCGCGAACTTGCCGGCGAGGCCGACTGCCGCGACGAGCCGGGAGCGGTCGCCCTCGTGCAGATAGACCACGCCGCAGGACTGCGAAGGCCCGTGGCCGCCGGGCCGGGTGTTCACGAGGTAAAGGCGCTTGCCGAAGTAGATGGGCGAGTCGCTCGCGCCGTGACCGTCGAGGTTCAGCAGGTTCTTCAAGCGCGACTTGCCGCTGGCCCAGTCCAGCTCGAACTCCAACGGGCCGTAGAAAAGCCGGCGCTTGTCACCGGGGTCGAGCTGGCCCGCGCCACCGTATTCGGTGGGGCCGAGGAACTCCTTCTGGAACTTCCCGTCCGCACTCCAGAGGCTGATGCGCTTGGGCCAGTAGTTCCAGTCCACTGCCCAGATTTGGTTGCGTGAATCCACGGCGAGCGCCGTGACATTGTCCATGCGCTGCTGGTTCCAGGGGCCGCGCTGGTAGCCGCCGGGCTCGCCGATTTCGCGGAGGAACTTTCCGCTTGGGTCATACACGCGGATGTTCTTTCGCTCCTTCGCGGAGTCGAAGACATAGAAAATCCCCGCGCGGTCGCAGGCGAGGGCGGAAGGCTTCTTCAAGTCACTGGCCAGCACGCGGAGCGGACCGCCGTTGAAATCCACCTGCACCAGCTTCTCATCCGAGACGGTGAAGACGTCACCGCGCGCGTTGACCGCCAGCAGATTGCCGCGCGAAGTCAGATTACGCGCCTCGGCCGGGTCGGCGACGATGGCCTCGCACGCCGCTGCTACGCCAGGGGTGTACGCCAACGCCAGATCGC